>DASPOZ010000490.1:0-2660 GCA_035625755.1 Candidatus Sulfotelmatobacter sp. | reverse complement strand
GTCCCCCGCCTGGAGCGGGGCACCACCAGGCTTCGATTGTTCGTGGAGGGGGAGCCGCCGAGCCCCATCGCGCCCCCCAGCGGCTGCCGGTTCCACCCCCGCTGCCCCAAGCGCCTCGACCGGTGCGAGCGGGAAGACCCGGCCCTGCGGCCCGCCCCCGGGGGCCGCATGGTGGCCTGCCACCTCTACGATGAGGCAGCAACGAGCAATGAGCGATGAGGAACGAGTAAAGAGCCATCGGCAGCGCCCACCGCGCCGCCTTCCCCCTCCTCATTGCTCATTCCTCATTGCTCGTTGCTCGGAGTCATGATGCCCAAGCTCAAGATCGTGACCTTCGGCTGCCAGGCCAACGAGCTGGACTCGCAGCGCATCGCCGGCGTCATGGCCCGGGAGGGGTACACCCTCACCGAGGACGCCGCCCAGGCCGACCTGATCATCCTGAACGGTTGCAGCATCCGCGAGAAGGCGGAGCAGAAGCTCTACAGCCGCCTGGGAACCTTCCAGGCGCTGAAGTCCGGCAACCCGCGCCTGCGGCTGGGCGTCACCGGCTGCCTGGGGCAGCGCGAGGGGGAGGCGCTCTTCCGGCGCTTCCCCTACCTGGACCTGGTGGCCGGCACGGGCCAGATCCCGCAGCTCCCCCGGCTGCTGGCCCTGCGGGAGGCCAGCGGCGCCGCCGGCCCGCCGCCGGCCCCCACGGACCTGTTCCCCGACGAGATCGACCTGGTGCGGGACAGCCCCCTCAAGGCCTGGGTCAGCGTCATGGACGGATGCGACAACTTCTGCGCCTTCTGCGTCGTGCCTTTCACCCGGGGGCGCGAACGGAACCGCCCCCCCGAGGCCATCGTGGCCGAGGTGGCGGCGCTCCGCGCCCGCGGCTATCGGGAGGTGACGCTGCTGGGGCAGACGGTGAACAGCTACGGGAAGAAGCTGGACCCGCCCACCACCTTCGCGGCGCTCCTGCGCCGGGTGGACGCGGCGGGCGGCCCCGCCATGCGCGTGCGCTTCACCACCTCCTTCCCCCTGGACGTGACGCCGGAACTGGCGCAGGCCGTGGGGTCCCTGCCCAGCGTGTGCGAGCACGTGCACCTGCCCGTGCAGTCGGGATCGAGCCGCACGCTGGAGCGGATGGCGCGCGGCTACACGCGGGAGGACTACCTGCAGCGGGTGGCGCTGCTGCGGGCGGCGGTCCCCGACCTGGCCCTCTCCACCGATCTGATCGTGGGCTTCCCGGGGGAGACCGAGGCCGACTTCGAGGAGACCCTGGGCCTGCTGGACACCGTCCGCTTCGACAGCCTGTTCGCCTTCAAGTTCTCGCCCCGGCCGGAGACGCCGGCCGCCCGCATGGCGGATCACGTGCCGGAGCCGGTGCAGGCCGCACGCCTGGCGCGGGTCCAGACGCTGCAGGCCGCCATCGGGCTGGAGCGGAACCGCGCCTGGATCGGGCGCGAGGTCGAGGTGTTGGTGGACTCGGACGAGGTGAAGCGGGCCAGCCCCCTGGCGGCGGGTCGCACGCGGCAGAACAAGATCGTCCACTTCCCGGCGCCGCCCGGGACCGCCGAGGGAGATACCGTGCGGGTCCGGATCGCGGACGCCTCGGCGTACCATCTGAAAGGGGAACCCATCGGGTCCGTTCCTTGTGCCTAGCGCGATGCTGAAAGGCTCTCTTTTGCCCAGGCTGCTCAAAAAGGTCCAGATGCAAGGCGGCGCCTCTCATTGCGGAATGCGGATTGCGGAATGCGGAATGGGAAAGCCGCTACGCCGCCGCGCCAAGGTTCCGCCCGCTGCCGCAGGGCAGCCGGGACTGACATCGGGCCTTTTCAGCAGCCTGCCCCGGCAGGCACCCGTGTCCCGCAGGCTGCTCAAAAAGGCCCAGGTGCAAGGCGGCGCGGGATGCGCCGACTGAGGCGTACGCCGGGTACGCCGCAGGGAGTGCGCGAGCGCGCCAACGGCCCACCCGCTGCCGCCAGCGCAGCGGGGAGAGACGTTGGGCCTTTTTCAGCAGCCTGCTAAGGGGCCGTTGTCGGACGGCCCGGAAGGGAGGTGGCCACACGATGCGAGAGTTCAATCTGGCCAGCCCAGCACAGGCCCCTGAGGGCGGGGATCCGGATCACGGGTTCGACGCGCCGGAGGCTGCGCCACCGGGGGGTGGCGGGAAGAGCAGGCGCCTCCTGGTGATCGTGGGTGCCTTCGTGATCGTGGCCGGGGGCGGCTACCTTGCGATGACGCAGCTCAGCCAGTTCCTGGCCCCGAAGCCCACGCTGCCGCCGCGCCCCATCCGGCCCATCGCCAAGGCCCCCGCGCCCCCCTCGGGGACGGCGCCGGCCGGCGCACCGGCGCCGACGAAGCAGGCCCAGGCCGGTCCGGTCGCTCCGGCGCCTGCAGCGTCCGCGGCGCCAGCGGCGTCCCCGGCGAAGGCGGGGCCGCCGGCCGCCCCGGCGAAGACGGCGGAGGCCCAGAAGGCCGCCCCGCCGGCCGCCCCGATGCCCGCGACCCCGCCGGCCGAAGCGACGCCGCCACCGGCGAAAGCCGAGGCCAAGACCCCGGCGCCGGCGAAAGCCGAACCGGCGAAGATCGCGAAGGCTGCTCCCGGGGAGGCTCCGGCGGCGGCCCCGCCGCCGGCCCTTCCAGCGCAGGCAGCGGCCGCGGCCGGCACCTTCAGC
>DASPOZ010000489.1:0-19335 GCA_035625755.1 Candidatus Sulfotelmatobacter sp. | reverse complement strand
GGCGGGATACCGGAAGCCCTCGCGGAACGGAATGTAGGCCTCGCCCCGGACGTATTCCGCCATTCCCTCCTCGCTCAGCCAGAAATCAATGAAGAGCTTGGCGGCGTTGGGATGGGGCGCCCCCGCCAGGATGCCGATGTGCTCCCCGATGAGGACCACGCCTTCCTTCGGGTTGGCGATCCCGAGGTCGAGTTGGGGGTTCTGGGCCACCTGCTGATAGACCCGCCCCCACGTCATGAACATGGTGATGGCGTACTCGCCCGAGATGAGCTTGGCGATCTTCTCCTCCATCCGGAACATGAAGATGGGATCCGCCAGGGCGCCGTAGCGGGGGAAGAAGTCGTCCCCCAGCGCCCTCCGGAGGCCGATGTAGACGTCCATCTGGCTGGAGGATTTCCGGATGTCACCCATGATGGCCCGCCCGCGGAAGGCGGGGTTCAGCATGTCGTACCAGCTCCGGATATCCGCCTGGAGCACCTTCCGGTTCCAGACGGGGACGAAAGTATAGCCGCTGGGGACCACGAAGTAGGGCGGGTGGGCATCGAGCTTCAGGCGCTGGGCCGTCCGCTCGTAGTGCCGCCACTCGGGCGAAAGGTAGGCCATCAGGTGGCCCTGCTTGGCCATGGCCTGGAAGAGCGGCGGGGAGGGGACGCGGACGACATCGATGGTGTAGCGGCCGGCCTTGACCTCCTGCTGGACGGCCGCCACCACCTCTCCCGTGCCGCGCACCGTGGCCGTCACCTTGAAGCTCTCGGGAAGGCCATACTTTTTCCTGAAGGCCTTCGCCAAGGCCCCCTGGGTCTTCGGCGTGACCACCGGGTCGATGTAGTGGACCTCCCCCTCCCGCTTGGCGGCCTCCACCAACTGGGCCACCCGCTCGGCCCCGGTCTGCGCCGCCGCCACCGGCCCCGAAGGCTTCAACCCGAGGGCTGCGACCATGCCGGCCGCCAGCAAGAAGGTCCTCCTGCGGGCGTACCCGCCCCTCACCGTGACGTATCCTCCGTGTCTCCGTCCCTCGGGGACGGCTAGCGGCTTGCTTGCTGAGAACCCTTTCCTCACCCAGGCTGCTCAAAAAGGTCCAGATGCAAGGCGGCGCGCGATGCGCCGAGTGAGGCGTACTCCGGGTGCGCCGCAGCGAGCGCGCGAGCGCGCCAACGCCGCAGATGGGCCTTTTTCAGCAGCCTGTCATATCTGGATGACGACGCGAATCGCCCCGCTGTCCCGCTGGCGGAAGAGCTTGTACCCCTCGGCGATGGCCTCCAGGGGGAAGCGGTGGGTCACCAGCCGCCGCGCATCGACCCGGCGCGCCGCGATGAGGCGGAGGGCATCGTCGTAGAGGTTCGGGGCGGACCGGACGCCGAACACGTCCAGCTCGTCCAGCACGAGCCGGTCGGTGACGAGGCCCACCTCCTTTCGCCCGGTGAGGCCCGTGAGGCCCACGCGCCCGCCCCGGCGGACGAGTTGCATGGCCATGCGCACGGCGTCCGGGGTCCCGGCGCACTCCACGGCCACGTCCGCGCCGCGCCCCCCCGTCAGCTCCCGGACGCGCTGGACCGGATCCCCCTGGGTCACGTCGATCACGGCGCTGGCCCCCAGCTCCGTGGCCAGGGCCAGACGGCCGGCCCGTCCCGTCCCCAACACGATGGTCTGGTAGGCCCCCATGGCCCGGGCGATCTGGAGCGCCAGGAGGCCCATGAGGCCGGGCCCCAGGACGGCCACCACGTTCCCCGGCTCGATCCGGCTGCGCCGGGCAGCGTTCAGGGCCGTGGCGGCCTGGTTGGCGATGACCCCCTCCTCGAAATCGAGCCCGGGGGGCATCTTGTGGAGGAGGAGGGCCGGGCGCGCCGCGTATTCGGCGAAGGCGCCCTGCGCCGTGTGGCCGTAGAGGCGGTGGTGGGCGCCCGCGCGGGCCGCGGCCTCGCACAGGTTGTAGCGGCCGGTGCGGCACATGGTGCAGTGGCCGCAGCCGGCGTGGTTCTCGGCGGCGATGCGGTCCCCGACGGCGAAATCGGAGACGCCCTCGGCCACGGCCGCCACCTCGCCCGACCACTCGTGGCCGGGGATGAAGGGGAGGGCGGGAGGCCAGACGCCGGCGAAGGCCCCCTCGGCCAGCTTCAGGTCGGTCCCGCAGATGCCGCAGGCCCGGACCCGGCAGAGCACCTCGCCGTGCTCCAGGGCCGGCACCTCCACCTCCTCCACGCGCAGATCGTTCCAGGCGCGCAGGACGGCCGCCCGCATCCGTCTCATGCTCGCTCCTTCCGCAGTCCATCGAAGGTTTCCCGGATGGAGGCGGCGGCCCGCTCGGCCACCGCCTCCACGAAGGCCTCGGCCCTCTCGGGCGTCGGCGAGCCGAGGGGCCCGTACCAGCCCGTGGGGGCCACGCTCCGAAAATCGGCGAGGATCGGCTGGGAGGCCACCCGCCGGTACAGGGCGTGCTGCGCCAGGCCCCGTTCCAGGGGCGAAGGGTTCGTCGCCCGGCTGAGGTCCACGAGGGAGGCGTCGTAGGCCACGACGGGCAGGATCTCCATCTCCCCCGCGTGGGTCAGGGGGGTCGTGGCGCCGAAGAGCTCGTGGGCGATGAGGAAGGCCTGGACGAGCACGATGTCCAGCTCGACCTTCTGCCGGACGCCCAGGGCCGCCACCTGGAGAGGAGCCATGTTCCCCTCGTGCCAGTTGAGCACGGCGGCCCGGGAGGCCCCGCCCCTGGCCAGCCCCTCGCAGACGTCCCGGAAGAGGGCGATGAATGTTTCGGGCGCGAGGGTGAGGGAGCCGGGGAACGCCCGGTGGTAGGGGGCCACACCCAGGGGGCTCAGCGGGAGCAGAAGCGCGCCCAGCTTCTCGGCGACGCGCTGGGCGATGACCAGGGCCGCCATGTAGTCCGTCCCGCAGGGAAGGTGCGGGCCGTGCTGCTCCACGCTCCCCGTGACCAGCAGGGGCAGCGCTCCCCCCTGCAGCCGCGCCCCGATGTCTGGGGCGCTGAGCTCGAGCCAACCCCGCGTCCGCGTCATACGCCACTCCTCCTCCAGGCTGCTCAAAAAGGTCCAGATGCAAGGCGGCGCGCGCAGCGAGGCGCGAGGCATACTCGGTCCGTCCTGCTCATCCTCTAGCAGACTTCCTGGGGCCGGGCGAGCGATTTCCCGCCGGGCCTCACGCCTTGCCGGCGGGGGGCGGGCCGAAGGCCCGGGCGCCCCGCGCCCGCAGGTCCCGCTCGGGGCCCGCGGGGGCGTACATGGTGACGTAGCTCAGGGGCTCCGTCCCGGTGGACCGCACCTGGTGCAGGACGCCGGCCGGCACGTACACGGCCACCTGCGGTCCCACCTCGTGCGGGACGCCGCCGATGGTGAACACCCCTCGGCCGCCCGTGACGTAGAAGCATTGCTCCACCTCGTGGGCGTGCTCGCTCCCCGTGGACCCCGGGGCGATCTCGTTGTGGAGCAGGGCGAAGTGCTTCGTGCCGGCGATGGCTTCATCCAACAGGATGCGATAGGTCCCCCCGCCGCCCGCCACCGGGAGCTTCCCCGTGACGGCGTCCTCCAGCGGCACCACCAGACGCTTCATCCGTTTCCTCCTTCGTGGACCCGCGACCCGGGCCGACGGTACGTTCGGCCCGATGCCATCCCCCGAGCGTCCCGGGCAGCCACTTCTGATGCCCCGATGCGGTGGGCCCCCTTCGCATCATTTCGCCGGCAGAGGGCTCCCGCCGGGGAGGCCGGCGACCACCATGCCGATGCTCACGAAGATGGCGCTTATCAGCGTGACCCAGATGCCGATCTTCGCCATGTCCTTGAAGCTGAAATATCCATAGGCATAGGGGAGCACGAAACTGGGGCTCTCCGTGACCAGGATGAAGTGGGTCGACGCGGCAAAACCGGCGGCCATCGCCAGCGCCAACACCGGCAACGCGTTCTGCTGCGCGTACGCGATGATGAACGGAACATTCACCGAAGCGGCCGCACCGAAGCTAGAGAACCCCAGGGAGTCGACCGCGACGAGCAGCACGACGGCCGCGGGCTGAAGCGAGAGCGGCAGGGCGGCCATGGGTCTGAGCGCCTTTTGGGCGACCCACGATGCCAATCCGCTGCGCGTCGCGGCGATGCCCAGGGAGAAGCCTCCCACCACCAAGAGCATCGCCCCCCACTCGATGCCCTTCTCCAGTTCGTTCCATTTCCGAAACGCGCCGACGCGAGGAAGGGTGATGCCTCCCAGGATGAGGAGGGATACGAGGGCGATGGGAACCCCCGTCAAGTCGCTGGTGAGCCACAGGAGCGCGGCGGCGAGAAAAACGATGAGCGTGGTCACCTCACCGGTGCTCCACCTTCCCATCATTTCGAGCTCCCGCCGGATCTGGTCCCGGCCGTACGGCAGGCGGTCTATCTCGGGGGGGAAGAACTTGAGGATAAGCCACCAGGTGATGAGGCCGATGACCAGGAAGATGGGAGTCGCCATCAGGGTCCAGTCCAAAAAGGAGATCTTGAGCCGAGCATTCCGGAGGATGAATCCCATGGTGATGACATTGGCGCTGACGCCGGCCGGGGTGCACACCCCGCCGAGCGTCGAACCGAACATGATGGCCATCATCAGGGCCCGGCCGAGGTCGCTGCTGCCGGGCTTGGCGTTGACGGTGGTCAGGAGGCCTATGACTAAGGGGATCATCATGGCCACAACCGCCACATCGGTGATGAACATGGATACGACGAAGGACACCATGAAATAGACTCCGACGACCAAGGCGGTGCTGGTGCCGGAGAGCATGAGGAGAAGATAGGTGATCCGTTTTCCAAGCCCTGAGGTGATGAATGCCATGGAGAGGCCCAGGACCCCCACCAGAAAGGGAATCAACGAGTCCCCGAAGCCTTCCCTGATGGTCTCGCCCAGCGGCAGTATCCCGATCACGTGGATCATGACCGGGACCATCATCGCTGTGACAGGGATCGGCAGGGCCTCCGTGACCCACCAGAGAACGGTGACCCCCATCACCACGAGGGTCCGCACGGCCGCCGGCCGCATCCCGGCCGGCGCGGGGAGGGCCAGTGAGGCCAGGAGCGCCAGCACGCCCGTTGCCAGGTATGCCCACTTCCCGGAATCCTTCCTCACGGTGGGCGCGGGTTTGGCTGCGGTCGGGTCCAGCCGATCGGTGGTGGACGCCTTCATGAATCGCTCCTCACCCGTGTCATGGGCGGAAAGAGAGATGGGGGCCGCCAGAAAGACGGGCGCGGCCGGCGACTTTGAGGGAAACGCAATGGGTCTCCTGTGCGGCGGCCGCAGACTCCGGGATCCCGCGCGGCCGACGCCGCCTCTGCGGGCGGGCCTTCACGGGTGGAGGATCACCTTGACGGGGTCGCCGATCCGTTTCTCGAACGTGTCGAAGGCACGCTGCACCTCGGCCAGCGGGAACGTATGGGTGATCAGGGGCTCGGCGCGGAGCTTCCCGGCGGCCAACAGGGCCAGGGCCCGTCCCACGCTGGTGCCCCCCTCACCCCGCTCGGTATAGATGGTGAGGTTGCGCCGTACCGCGTCGGAGACCTCGGCCGTCACGGGGCCGTGGTAGTAGGCCACCAGGATCACCTTGCCGCCGGGCTTGGCCATCTTGAGGCACTGGTTGAAGGTGTCGTCGCCCCCCGCGCAGTCGATGACCACGTCCGCGCCCTTGCCGCCCGTGGCCTCCAGGACCGCCCGCACGGGATCCTGCTCCTTGCTGTTCACGAGGATGTCCGCCCCGAGCCGTCTCCCCAGGTCGAGGCGGGAGGGCCGGGTTCCGGTGAGGATCACCCGGGTGGCCCCCACGGCCTTGACGAGCTGCAGGGCCAGCAGCCCGATGGGCCCCGGCCCCAGCACCGCCACCGTCTCCCCGGCGAAGTAGCCGCCGGCGTTCTGGAGGCCGAAGAGGGGACTCCCCGCCGTCATCACCACCACCGCCTCCTCATAGGAGACGTTGGCGGGAACCGGGTACACGGTGTTGATGTGGTTCAGGGCATACTCGGCCAGCCCGCCATTCGTGGTGAAGCCGTTTGCCCGGTGCCCCCGCTTGGCGTTCCCGAAATTCAAGCAAGCGGTGTACAGCCCCCGGATGCAATTCTCGCAGCGCCGGCAGCCCATGTGCGCTTCGACGACCACCCGGTCGCCCACCCGAAACTCATCCACCGTGCTGCCCACGGCCACCACGTCCCCGGCGTATTCGTGACCGATGATGAACTCACCGTAGGGGGGCATGCCGGGCATGCCCTGGTGGATGAGCTTCAGGTCTGTGCCTCAGATGCCGCAGGCGCGCACCCGGACCAGCACGTCCTCCGGCCCCGGCGCGGGCACCGGCCGGTCCTGCAGTTCGAACCGGTGCGGCGCCATCAGCACGGTGGCCTTCATGGTGTTCGGCATGTTCATCGCTGCCTCCTTGAAAATCCACCGGCCAAGGGAACTTCGCCTCTCCTCTGCTGAACACTGTTTTACATGTAGGGAGGCAGCTTGTCTGCCTCCGTGCCGGACCCTGGTGCATTGGACGGCGGCACACGAGGTGCCGCCCTACGTCTGAACCTCGCAGCCATCAGCCCAGCCCGGTTCTTCCAGGTCCGGGCCGACGGCTGTGAGCCGCATCACGGTTGGACCACGACCTTCACGGGATCGCCGATCTGTTTTTCGAAGATTTCGAAGGCCCGCCGGATCTCCGCCAGCGGGTAGGTGTGGGTGACCAGCGGCTTCGCCTGGATCCTTCCCGCCGCCAGGAGCGAGAGGGCGCGGCCCACGCTCGTCCCCCCCTCGCCCCGCGTGGTGGAGATGGAGAGGTTGTTGAGGACGGCGAGCCTCACGTCGGCGGTGACCGGGCCGTGATAGAAGCCCACCAGGAGCACCTTGCCCGCCGGCCGGGCCATTTTGAGGGACTGGTCGAAAGTGTCCGGGGCCCCGGCGCAGTCCATCACCAGGTCGGCCCCCCTCCCTTCCGTGGCCTCCAGGACGGCCGCCACGGGGTCCTGGGTCTTGCCGTTCACCGTGAGGTCGGCCCCCAGCGCCATGCCGAGCTTCAGGCGGGAATCCCTCACGTCGGTGAGGATGGCGCGCGCCGCGCCCAGGGCCTTGGCAAGCTGCAGGGCCATGAGGCCGATGGACCCCGCGCCCAGCACCGCCACCGTCTCGCCGGCGAAGTAGCCGCCGGCGTTCTGGAGGCCGAAGAGGGGGCTCCCCGCCGTCATCACCACCACCGCCTCCTCGTAGGAGACGTTGGCGGGGATCCGATGGAGGGTGTTGACGTGGTTGACGGCGTATTCGGCCAGGCCGCCGTTGGTGCAGAAGCCGTTGGCCCGGTGCCCCCGCCGCGGGTTGCCGTAGTTCAGGCACGCTGTGTAATGACCGCGGATGCAGTTCTGGCACCGGCGGCATCCCAGGTGCGCGTGGACGACCACCCGGTCGCCGACCCGAAGCTCATCCACCGTGCCGCCCAGCGCCACCACCTCCCCGGCGTACTCGTGGCCGAAGATGAAATCGCCGTAGGGGGGCATCTTGGGCAGGCCTTCGTGGACCAGCGTCAGGTCGCTCCCTCAAAGGCCGCAGGCGCGCACGCGGACCAGCGCGTCCTCAGGGCCGGGGGCCGGCACCGGCCGCTCCTGAAGCTCGAAGCGGCCCGGGGCCACCAACACGGTGGCCTGCATCTTGTTCGGTACGTTCATGTCGGCTCCTTTCGCTTAGAGCTGACAAGCTGATGGGCTGACGAGCTGATGAGCCATGGGCACTCCTGAGAACCCATGCGGGCCGAAGGCCTGCTCACTCATCAGCCCATCAGCTCGTCAGCTCATCAGCTCCGAATGAGCTGGGAGAGGATGGCGATTTTGGCCGTGTCCTCCACCAGGTCCGCCAGGTTGTAGGCCACCGTCAGGTTGGGGCCCATACTGAACATGCCGTGGCGCTCCAGCAGGATCGCCTTGGCCTCGGGATATGCACGGAGGCCCTCCTCCACGATGCGGTGCAGCTCGGGGGAGCCGGAAGGGGCGTGGCCCACCACCGGGACGTGCTTCAGGTTCAGGAGGGCCCCGTCCGTCACCAGGGGCAGCTCCATGCCGCGCACCGCGAAGGCCGTGGCGTGGGGCGGGTGCAGGTGCACCACGGCCCCCACCTGCGGGCGCATGCGGTAGACGCACACGTGGAACCCGGTCTCCTTGGATGGGCGCATGTTCGGGGCCCCATCCAACAGCCGGCCGTCCAGGTTCACCAGCACGATGGTGTCGGGACCGATGTCATCCAGGCAGATGCCGGTGGCGGTGATGAGGGCCATCGTCTTCCCCGGGACGCGCACGCTGATGTTGCCTCCGGCGCCCCCCACCAGGCCGCGGCGGAAGGCCTTCCGGCACGTCTCGGCCAATTCGTCCTTCAATTCTTTCAAGAGGTCGGTCATCGGTGCCCCCATCAGGACTGAGGACTGAGGTACGAGGACTGAGTGCGCCTACTCAGTCCTCAGTCCTTTCGCCTCAGTCCTCGCTGCGAGCATGGCGAGCAGGGTGTCCACGCAGGCGTCGGCGAAGGCCGGGTCGTTGATGTGGAGGTCCAGGCGCCGGACCGGGATGCGCGGGTCCAGGTGCTCGACGAGGGCCCGCACCAGGGCGGCGTCCGCCTCGGGGTCGTGGAGGGGGCCGCCCGGCCCGCCGTACTCGGACCAGCCGCGGAGCGGCACCAGCACGGCGGCGGGGCCGCGGGCCGCGCTGAGGCGCTCGGCCATCACGCGCCCCACCCGGGCGAGTTCCGCCGCGGTGAGGCGGATGTTGGGGTTCACCGGGTTGTGCATGGCGCAGGGCCTGCCCCGATACTTGGCTGGCACCGTCTCCGGTGGGCCGAAGCACAGGTACTCCATTCCGCCCGTGGCGACCACCTGGGGGATGCCGCGGCGGCCGGCGGCCGTCATCCGCCCGGGTCGCACGGGCGCGTAGGCGCCGTCCCCCATCACTTCTTCGCTCAACTCGTGGGGCGTGAGGTCCAGGACGGCGGCGAACTCCCCCGCCTCCGCCAGCTCCTCCATGGCCGACCCACACGCCCCGGAGGCGTGAAACGCGATGGGCTCGTAGCCCGCCGCAGCCAGCCGCTCCATCGCCCGCGAGACGGCCGGGTGCGTGTTCCCCAGCGCTGTCACCGCCACCGCCTCACGCCTCCCGCCTCCCGCCTCCCGCGGGGCCGAGCGCGCAGCGCCGGCCCCAAGGGCCATGCCGGCCAGGGCCAGCGCGGCGTTCCGCAGCACGGGCGCCGTCACCCGATTGGGCCCGCCCGCCAGGTCCGCCACGCTGAAGAGCGTGAAGATGTCCTTGCAACCGACGTAGGGCCGCACGTTGCCCGAGGCCATGGTGGTGACGATGCCCTTGGGCAGGCCGAAGGGCAGGTCCCGCAGGGCCAGCGCGGCGATGGCGGCGCCCTGGTTCCCCCCCAGCGCCAGCACGCCGTGGAGTGCCCCGCCGCGAAGCCGCTGCGCCAGCACGGCCGCCGCGCCGCGCCCCATGGCGGTCATCATCTGGTCGCGGGAGGGAAGCGCGCGCACCGCGGCCAGTTCCATCCCCCCGGCCCGGGCCACGGCCTCGTTGGGCACGTCGTACTCCCCGGCGGGCCGCCCGGTGCCCACGTCCACCAGCCAGGGGACGGTCCCCGCCCCCCGCAACGTCTCGGCAGCGAAGGCGGCCTCGGGGCCCTTGGTATCCATGGTCGCGAGCACCGCCACCACGCACTCGCCGCTGGGTTCCGGCATCCTGCGTCTCGGGGAAGAGCGTTCGACTGTTCGGCGGTTCGGCCGTACGGCTGTACCCGGGCAAGGCCCGGCGGGCCGGAATACAGGGCGGGCCTCGGGGACGCGGCCCCAAGGAACCGCCGAACGATCGAACGGCCGAACTGCCGAACGTCTTTCGTGTTGAGCTACCAGGCCGCGCGCTCGGGAAACTCGCGCCTGGTGACGCTCACGGGGATCTTCTTCACCTCGTTTACGAAGTCGGCCAGGTGCTTGGCGCCGCGCTCGAAGAGCTTCTTCCCCTTCTCCGGGGTCCCGCGGAAGGGGTTTCCGATGGTGGCCGTGTCCGAGTACTCGTGGTGCTCCATAGGCACGAAGACGTTCTCCGCCCCCTGGAAGATCACGGTGGGCATCCCGTCCCGCTTGGAGAAGGCCTGGCCCATCCACTTGGGGGCGTGGGCCTTATCCTGCACGGCACGCTTCATGTCCACCATGCGCGGGTCCACCGCCATGATCATGGCCGTCTCGATCTCGCCGGCGTGCCAGCCGGGGGTCTCCTCGGGCGGCCCCTCGATGATGTCCGCCACCACGTGGCACTCCCGCTCGGTGGGGGTCTTGTAGTAGCAGACGAAGCAGTTGGTCTCGTAGCGGAGGCGCCGCATGAACCCGTCGATCAGCTTGGTGTTGGACCCGTGGTGGGTGGCGTAGATCAGCCGGTTGAAGCCGTGGAAGACGAGGCTGCGGCCGATGTCGTAGAGGACCGCGTTATAGGTGGGGGGCGAGAACGTCAGCGTGCCGGTCAACTGGCCCAGCTCCCCCATGTGGTGGGGGGAGTAGCCCACCGGGATGATGGGGGTGTGCATCACGTCGGCCAGTTCGGCGGCCCGCTCCACCACCCCCTGGGTGATGAAGGTATCCGTCCCCAGGGGGACGTGGGCGCCATGCTTCTCGCAACTCCCCACGGGGATGATGATGGTGTCCCGTGTCTTGGCCGCCTCGGCCACCTCGGCGTAGGACAGGTGCAGGATGTTGTGGAACTTCAGCTTGCTCACCGGTGCGTCTCCTTTTCAGGGGCCGGCCCGGACGATTCCCGGGCCGCCAGTTCGGGGGTGAACCAGATCTCTTCCGCGTGGTGCGGGTCGGCCAGGCAGCGCAGCATGATCTCCATGGCCGCCGCGCCCATGCGGGCCAGGGGCAGGGCCATGGTGGTGAGGGGCGGGGTGACGCAGGAGGCCAGTTCGATGTCGTCGAACCCCACCACCGAGAGATCGTCCGGCACGGCCAGGCCGGCCGCCCGCGCCGCCCGCATGGCGCCGATGGCCATCTGGTCGTTGGCGGCCAGGATGGCGGTGGGGCGGGGGCGGAGCCTGAGGAGCGCCGAGGCCGCCTCGGCGCCGCTGGCGGGACGCAGGTCCCCGGCGCGCACCCAGCGCGGCGGGATGGACAGCCCGTGCTCCCGCGCCGCCAGGCGGTAGCCCGCCAGCCGGTCGGCCCCGGTGGTGGAGGCGGCCGGCCCCGCGATGACGGCGATGCGCCGGTGCCCGGCCCGGACCAGATGCTGCGCCGCCAGGTAGGCCCCCTTGACGTTGTCCACGCGCACCGCGGGCAGCCGCACGTCGTGCCGGCCGATGAGGACGGCGGCCATGCCGCGGGCCGCCAGCCCGGCCAGGTGGGCCCGCCCCCAGGTGCCACCGCCCGCCACGATGACCCCGTCCACCTGGTGCTCCCGGCAGAGCCGGATGTGGTGGGCCATGGCCGCCGGCTCGCGATCCGTATCGCAGATGAAGAGGGCATAGCCGTGCCGGCGGGCCACCGCCTCGACGCCCCGGGTGATCTCGGCGTAGTAGGGGTTGGAGATGTCCGGCAGAATCAGGCCGAGGGTGCGGGTGTGGAGCCGGTGGAGGCTGCGCGCCAGGACGTTGGGCCGGAAGTCCAGGGCGCGCACGGCCCGCAGGACGCGGCGCCGCGTGGCCTCGCCCACCCTGTGTGGGATGTCGTTGACGACGCGCGAGACGGTGGCGATGGAGACCCCGGCGGCGCGCGCCACCTCCGCGATGGTGGCGCCGCGGGCGGCGCGGCGGCGGCGGGGTGGGGGCGGGGTGACGGCGCGGCTCGGGGGCATGGGGGGATTCTCGTCCGTGAGGTAAACGTTTTCCGGAGCCTATCCCAAGGGCTCGCGGGCCGTCAAGGGAAAAGGTCCGGCGCGTGACAAAAGTCAGGCCAACGGGTGAAACGGCCCGCGGCGCCTTGCGGTGGAGTGGTTCGCCTCGTCATCCTCCGCCGGGACTTCGACCTGGCGGCAGCCCGCCTGGGCCCCCGCTCGGCCGCCTCGGCGGGCCAGGCCGCGACGAAGGGCAAGGCCAGCGCCGGCAGGGTCACCGACGCGCTTCGCATCCTTATGGTGCATGCCTTCCCGGGAGCTTCTTAGCCCCCGACCTGCGGCCCCGCGGTCGCGGGGCGCTTCTGTCCCGGCCCCGCCCCCGCGGGGCCGCCCATCGCGGTGGCACCCACGCCACCACTTCGATCTCCACCTCGTCGTCCTGATTCAGGCGGGCCACCTCCACGATGGTGCGGGGCGGTGGGCCGTTGGGAAAGTACCGCTCGTAGGCCTCGTTGACGATGGGCCGGTGCCCCGCCATGTCCCTCACGTAGACGCGGGACATGACGACGTATTCGAACGACGTGCCGGCCGCCTCCAGGATGGCCCGGATGTTCGCGAAGGCCCGCCGCACCTTCTCGCGGGTGCCGGCGGCCAGGGCCCCCGTGCCCGGCTCGATGCCCCGCTGGCCGGCCACGAAGACGAAGTCGCCGGCCCGCACCGCCTGGGCGAAGGGGCCGGTGGGCGCGGCGGCCTTTTCCGTGTAGATCACCTTGGGCCGGCCACCCACGGTACCCTCATGTTGTCCTCGCCCTCCGGCCGCGCCGGTACGCCCCCGGAAGCGTGGGCCTGGATTCCTACGTGAGGGCCGCCGCGGCGAGGGCGAGGGAAAAAGTGGCCCTGTATAGCACGGCCGGCAAAAGGGAGTCAACGCGGGAGGGGCCAGGGACGCGGGTGCCCGCCGCGAGGTCCGGGGGCGCGGGTCGATGCTGCGCTGCCCGGCCACGAAGACGAAGGGAAGCCATGGGCCCGGCCGGCCTGGAACGGGCGGAGTGTGGGCGGCGCCGGATTCGAGGGCCCGGATGACTGTCGGTCGTTCCACCAGGAGGGACCCATATGGCGCCCGCGTAAATCGCCTTGTCCGCCGGGATGTCGCGCGCTATAGTCCCGCCGCACCCTTGATGAGAGCGCCAATGACGTCTGCACCTGGTAGGCGACAGGTCGAGAAAGGGCCGAGGGGAGGGGGCGCCGTGAACGCGCGTCAGGTGACCCCGTGGCTGACCCCGCACGGCGGCCTCGTGCTCGCGCCCGCCGAGGATGCGGTCGAGCTGGAGCCGGGGCTCGCCCGACGCCTGGGGGAGGCCTTCGCCCGTGGAGCGGGCCACGCGCTCCTCTGGCTCGGGGCCGCCGGGGTGGGCCGGGCCCTTCCTCCCGTCTTCTCCTACTGGCGGGAGATCGGCGCTCGCTACGTCATCGCGCTCTGCACCAGGCCCGACGTGGAGGAGCACCGCGGCGGGGTCCCGCCGCCCTCGGCGGAGGAGCTGGAGGCGCTCGCCGGCGCCGCGCCGGCCATGCCCGGGGCAGAGTATCTGACGGCCGAGGTGCTCCGCGCGCTGTGGGGCGAGACCGACAGGGCCTTCACCGCCGAGCTGGCCGAGTCGGGAGCCACCGTCCAGGACTTCCTGAAGCGGCTGAACCCCGCCTGGAACGTCGTGGGCCGGGTGCACTTCAACCTGGCCGAGAATCGCAGGGACGAGGAGGCGCCCTTCGCGTTCCTGGCCACCTACACGCACCGGCTCTCGGCGCACGGCAGCCCCCAGCACCTGCCCCTGGGGCAGGCCCTGCGGGAGTACGCGGGCGCGGCCAACAAGACGCGGCTCCTCTCGCTGCTGCTCCCGGTCCAGCGGGCGGCGGCGGGCTGCGCGTGGCTCAAGGAGCTGGTGGACGGCGGCGAGATCTTCCACCCCTTGCGCTGGGGGCCCGCGGAGGCCCTGCGCTTCCTCAGGGATGTGCCTGAACTGGAGGGCGCGGGCGTCGTGGTGCGGATGCCCGCCGCCTGGAGGGCGAACCGCCCGCCGCGGCCACAGGTGACGGCAACGGTGGGGGGCAGGGCGCCGTCCGGGCTCGGCGCGGAGGCGCTGCTCGATTTTCGCCTGGCCGTCACCCTGGATGGCGAGAGGCTGACCCCTGCCGAGGTGGAGGCCCTCCTGGCCGGCGCGGGCGGGCTGGCGCTCATCCGCGGCCGCTGGGTCGAGGTGAACCGGGAACGGCTCGGCCGGGTGATGGCGCGGTTCCAAGAGGTCGAGCGGCTGGCGGCCCGGGGAGGGCTCAGCTTCGCCGAGGCCATGCGGATGCTGGCCGGGGCCGACGTGGGCGAGGACGGGGCGGCCGATGGCGCGGACCCGGAGTGGTCCCTCGTGGTTGCCGGGCCCTGGCTGGCCGAGGTCCTGAAGGGGCTTCGCTCGCCCGACGGGCTCGCGCACATCGATCCCGGGCCCGCCCTGCGGGGCCGCCTGCGGCCGTACCAGCAGGTCGGTGTCCGATGGCTGCACCTGCTGTCGCGCCTGGGCCTGGGTGCCTGCCTCGCCGACGACATGGGCCTCGGCAAGACCATCCAGGTGCTGGCCTTGCTCCGTGCGCAGGGAGGCGACCCGGACACTCCGCGGCGGCCGAGCCTGCTGGTAGCCCCGGCCTCGCTGCTCGCCAATTGGATGGCGGAGATCCGGCGGTTCACGCCGGGGCTCGCAGCCATGGTCGCTCATCCCTCGGCCATGCCGGGGGCCGAGCTGAAGGCGATGCCGCAGAAGCGGCTCGCCGCGGTAGATCTGGTGATCACGAGCTACGGCTCCCTGCTCCGGATCCCGTGGCTCGAGAGCACGCCGTGGCGCCTGGTGATCCTCGACGAGGCGCAGGCCATCAAGAACCCGGACGCGAAACAGACGCGGGCGGCGAAGCGGCTCGACGCCCAGGCGCGCATCGCGCTCACCGGCACCCCCATCGAGAACCGGCTGGGCGACCTGTGGTCGCTCTTCGACTTCATCAACCCGGGACTCCTCGGCTCGGCCAAGGAGTTTACGGCCTACACCAAGCGCCTGGCGGACCAGCCCCGCAACCCGTACGGCCCGCTGCGGGACCTGGTGCGCCCCTACATCCTGCGGCGCCTCAAGACCGATAAATCCGTTATCGCCGACCTGCCCGACAAGACCGAAGTGAAGGCCTACTGCCAGCTCAGCCGCAAGCAGGCCGCGCTCTACCAGCAGGCGGTGAAGGAGCTGGCCGCCCAGCTCGAGGAAGCTGAGGGGATCCGGCGCCGGGGCGTGGTGCTGGCCTTCCTCATGCGCTTCAAGCAGATCTGCAACCACCCGTCGCAGTGGCTGGGGGACGGCGCCTGGGCCGAGGACGACAGCGGGAAGTGGGCGCGCCTGCGCGAGCTGGCCGAGGTGATCGCGGCCAAGCAGGAGAAGGCGCTGGTCTTCACCCAGTTCCGCGAGGTGACCGCGCCCCTGTCCGCCTTCCTGGGCGGGGTGTTCGGCCGGCCCGGGCTCGTCCTGCACGGCGAGACGGAGGTGAAGCGCCGGGCGGAACTGGTGAGGCGGTTCCAGGAGGATGAGTCCGTCCCCTTCTTCGTGCTGTCCCTCAAGGCGGGCGGCTCCGGGCTGAACCTCACCGCCGCCTCGCACGTGGTCCACTTCGACCGCTGGTGGAACCCCGCGGTGGAGGACCAGGCCACCGACCGCGCCTTCCGCATCGGGCAGACGAAGAACGTGCTGGTCCACAAGTTCCTCTGCCGGGGGACCGTGGAAGAGAAGATCGACGAACTCATCGAATCGAAGCACCGACTCTCGACGGAGCTGCTGGAAGGCGGTGCCGAGCTGAACCTGACCGAGTTGTCGGACGAGGCGCTCCTCAAGCTCGTGGCCCTCGACCTCAACGCCGCGCGAAAGGAGTGAGGCATGTTCTACAATTGGAGGCCGTACGTCCCCGTGGCCGAGCGGCGGCGCGGGGCCCGGCGCAAGATGGCCAAGCTCAGGAAGCGAGGCCACCCGGTGTCGCCGGTGACCATCGCCGGACGCACCATCGCCCGGACCTTCTGGGGCAGGGCCTGGTGCGACAACCTGGAGCGCTACAGCGACTTCGCCAACCGCCTGCCGCGGGGGCGCACCTACGTGCGCAACGGGTCGGTGGTGGACCTCGAGATTGCCCCCGGCGAGGTCAAGGCCTTGGTGAGCGGCTCGGAGATCTACCGGGTTGCGCTGAAGGTGTCGGCCGTGGCGAAGCCCCGGTGGGCCTCCATCTGCAGGGATTGCGCGGGCGCCATCGACTCGCTCGTGGAGCTGTTGCAGGGACGCTTCTCCCAGGGCGTCATGGAGCGCATCTGCCGGCAGCAGACCGGCTTGTTTCCCGCGCCGGGGGAGATCGCGTTCTCGTGCACCTGCCCCGACTGGGCCTCCATGTGCAAGCACGTCGCGGCGGTGTTTTACGGCATCGGCGCCAGGCTGGACGAGCGGCCGGAGCTGCTGTTCACGCTCCGCAGGGTGGACGGAAAGGACTTGATCGCCAAGGCCGGCAAGGGTCTGCCGTTGACCAAGACACCCGTCCCGGCGCACAAGGTCCTGGCGGACGACGGTCTGTCCGACCTGTTCGGCTTGGACATGGGCATGCCCGACGCGGCGCCGGACGCCGGCAGACCGGCGAGCGCCGGGAAGGCGGCCGGGCGGCTGCGCGAGAAGAAAGCGCCGCTCAGGGCTGCCGCTCCGGCGGCAGTGGCAGCACGACTAGGCAAGCCTCGATCTCCCGCGCCGAAGCGGGGGGCGCCCGGGGCCCGGACACGATCGGCGGCGAAGACACGGCGCGGCGCGGCGGGATGAAGGGTTCCTGCGGCCCAGTGTGCGCCTGCTTTGGCGTGCGGGAGAGAGCCGAGCCGGATGGAGGTCGGCTAATCGTTCAGCCCTGCGGGCCGGTGTTGGGGCCCGCTCCCCCGGCTCCCGTCCTCCGGGCTGCGCAGCCCCGGCATCTCTTTCAGGCCACCCCCGCAATAGGCGGGGGCCCCGGCCCATCGGTTGGGTCCGGTGCTCGCCCCTGCGGGCGGGACCCGCGCGAGAGGCCCCCAGGCCGGATCCCCGGGTGGCGCTGGGCTGAACGGTTACGAGGTCGGTATGGTCCGGCGTGCCCAAGCTCCGAAGAGCATCCTGAAGGCGATCCAGCGGGCCTGGCCCGACGGCGTGGTCGAGACGGTCGACCTGGACGAGGCCCCGGCCTGGGGCTCCTTTGCCGCCCTGAAGCCGCGCCTGTCCCGCATCACCGGCAGCGAATTGGTGTACGAGCGCGAAGCTGAGGGCGGACAGCGCTGGAACGAGGCCTCGGATCCGGACGAGGATCCGCCCGACTGGAGCGAGCCGACCCGTTCCTACCACCTGTTCTTTCTCTCCCCCCCCGGGCTCGCGCTGCTCCTTCGACACCGACACCATCGAGCCGGACGAAAACGGCGTCGCACGGCGCATCGCCGGACAGGGGAAGGTCGGTCACAGCGTTGCGGTATCCCTGGTGGCGCCCTTTGCCGGCGTCGCGCTGAACGAGTTCGAGACCTTCGAGGACGGAAGCCGGTCGGAACCCGGCATCGACCTCGAGGCCTTCGATCTCGACGGGAAACGGCTGGACGCGGAGGGGCATTACCGGGAAATGTTCGGCGAGGAGACCTTGCGGAGCTTGGCGGATCAGCGCGACAGGATCGCCCGCACGCTAGAGGACCACGGCATCTCGGTCCTCCCCGATGAACACCTGGACACGCCACTCCCCTGGCTACGGGCCGGCGAGGACGTTCTCCAGAGCTCTCCGGGCGAACCACTCACCGTGCGCGATGCCTTCTTCTTCGAGACCATTTAGCAGGCCGCGATCCCGGCGCCGCCCAACGGGGCGCGCGCGCCAGGGCAGAGCGCGGGACCGAACTATGACGAGGCGGAGAGGCCCCCGGCGGGAGGCCCTGGAGGGGGCAATGGAGGCGGCGCTCCGGCCCGGGCAGTTCATCGGGTATCGCGCCGACTGGGACTTCGTTGCGGGCCTCGAAAAGATCGCAGGCCGGATCGAGGGGCTCGTGCGAAGCGATCCCGCACGGGCCGCGGCTCTCTACGAGACCTTCCTCGCCGGCTGCTACGAGAAGGCCCAGGAGATCGACGGATCCAGCGGCAACTTCGGCATGTTCATCGACAAGCTCCTCTGCGGCTGGATCAGGGCGCGGCAGGCGGCGCGATGCGATGCTTCCGAGACTGCGACGATGCTTATCGACCGGATGGATAACGACCCTTATGGCTTCGCGTACCGGCTCGAGAAGGATGCCGTCAAGGTGATGAGCCGGGAGGGCCTTGCCGCCTTCGAGCGCGCTGTGCGGCGGCGCTTTCAGGCAAAGGGCGAAGCCGAGCAGGCGTCGGAGGGCGCACACCACCCGGGCCCGGCACCCGCGCGCCGTCGCTGGGCCGAGGTGCTGCGCGCAATCTACATCCAGCAGCGTGCCCTTTCGAGCTACGTCGCGCTCTGCGAGCAGACCGAGCTATCGGCCGGCGACTGCCTGGCGGCCGCCCGGATGCTCGGGGCGCGGCGCAAGCTGAACGAGGCCCTGGCGTGGGTGAATCGGGGCCTGGCGCTGAGCGAGCACCGGCCGCACGAGGCGGCGGCCGAACACGACCTTGCGACCATGAAACGTGAGCTGCTCGTCAAGCTCGACCGTCGCGGCGAGGCGGTTGAGGAGGCCTGGGCCGGTTTCCAGGCGCACCCGAGTACTTTCAGCTACGAGGAGCTCATGCGCTTCGTGCCGGCGAGCGGGCGGGCCGCGTGGCACGCCAAGGCGATGGACGCTGCGGCGGGTGCGGACCTGGGATCGCTCATCGAGCTGTGGCTCCGGACGAAGGAGATCGAGCGCGTTGTCCAGCGCGTGCGCGCGGCGGGCGATGCAGAGCTCGAAGGCCTGAGCCACCACTGGACCGAGCCGGCCGCGGTCCGCCTCGCCAGGAGGTATCCCGACGCGGCGGCCAAGGTCTACCGGGCCATGGGGATGCGCATCCTCATAGCCAAAGAGAGCAAGTCCTACGCTGCCGCGCTCTCGAACTTCGAACGAGCCAAGCGCTGCTACGAACGCGCGAGTCTCGGCGGGCACTGGGAGGCGGTGGTCGAAGAGATTCGCCGGGCGCATCACCGCAAGGTCGGCTTCATGGCCAACTTCGAGCGGCTGGTGGCGGGCCACTGGCCGAACCAGGAACCGTCATTCCTGGATCGCGCCCGCGGCCGGTGGTCGCCGGAAGGCCGGCGATGAGGGTGGCGGCCGGGACGGTGGTGGACGATGGCCCGCCTGATGCCGGGATTCCGTCGGGGATCTGGCGAAGGTAGTGGGCGCGCTGGGGACCGAGGCCAGCAGGGGCATCGCGCCCGGCGCCGCGGGACCATGGGCTCGGGACGCGGGACCGGCGATCAGGTGAGGCCGGTGATGCGGCCCTCCGCGTCCACATCGATCCGCAGGGCGTTGGGGCGCTTGGGCAGGCCCGGCATGGTGAGGATCTCGCCG
>DASPOZ010000488.1:0-4560 GCA_035625755.1 Candidatus Sulfotelmatobacter sp. | reverse complement strand
TGGCCACGCGGGTCGGGGGGAACCCCGAAGTCGTCGCCGACGGCGTGACGGGGGTCCTGGTGCCGGCGCGCGATGCCCTCGCCCTGGTCAAGGCGATCCGGCCCCTGCTGGACGATCCCGCGGCGGCGCAGCAAATGGGCCGGGCGGCGCGTGCGCGGGTCGAGCGCGAATTCGACGTGCGGGGGATGGTCCGGCGCATGGAGGAGCTGTACATCAGCCTCCTGCCGAACTCGGGGGCCCGATCGGTGCTGGCGTCCGATGCGGCGGCGGCCCGGCGGGCCGGGGGGGCAGGCCGTTGAGAGGTGCCATGGCCACGCTGCGGCCCTGCGCGGGTGCCGGCCCCATGGCGGGGCCGCCCACGGTGTCCGGGTCGATGAACGGCCGACCGTCTGTGCCGGCGGGGCCGGGGACCGTGCCGCGGGTCATCCTGCATCTCATCGGCAGCCTGCCGGCCAACGGGGCCGAGCGCATCCTGCTGGACCTGGTCCGGCATCTGGACCGGGCCCGGTTCCGGCCGGTGGTGTGCTGCCTGCAGGCCGGCGGGCCGCTGGTCCCCGAGTTCGAGGCGGCCGGCGTGCGCGTGGTGATACTGCGGAAACGGTCGCGATGGGACCTTTCCATCCTGGGGCAGGTCCGTGGGGTCATCGCCGCGGAGCGGCCGGCCCTGGTCCACACCCACCTCTTCACGGCCGATGCCTGGGGGCGGGCCGCCGCGCTCCTGGCCGGTGTCCCGGCGGTGTGCACGGCCCATAGCTCGGACCCTTGGCGCGGGTGGCAGCAGCGCCTGGCGGACGGGATCCTTTCCCGGCTCACCGAGCGGGTTGTCGCCGTCTCGGAGGATGTGGCGCAGTCCCGGCGGTCGCGGGAGAGGGTCCCCCCCTCCAAGGTCACGACCATCCCCAACGGGATCGACCCGGCGCGGTTCGATCCCCGCGCGGACGTCGGGCCCACCCGCGCCGCCTTGTGTCTGCCGGACGGCATCCCCGTCATCGGCATCGTGGGGCGGTTGCATCCGGCCAAGGGTCACCCGCTCCTCTTCGAGGCTGTGCGGCGGCTGCTGGCGCAGGGCCGCCGGCTGGTCGTGCTGGTGGTCGGGGAGGGGGAGTTGCGCGGGGACCTGGAGGCCCTGGCCCGCCGCCTCGGGCTGGAGGGCAGCGTGCGGTTCCTCGGACGGCGGGCGGACATCCCGGCCATCTTGAACCTCCTGGATGTGGTGGTGATGCCCTCGCGCTGGGAGGGACTGTCCATCGCCCTGCTGGAGGCGATGGCCGCGGCGCGCCCCGTGATCGCTGCTGCCGTGGGCGGGATCCCCGAGGTCGTCGAGCACGGCCAGACGGGGATCCTGATCCCCCCGGGGGAGCCGGAACAGCTCTGCGCGGCGCTGGCCCGCCTCCTGGACAGACCGGGCGAGGCCCGACGGCTGGGCGAGGCGGCGCGGGCCCACGCGCTGGCCCGCCATGACGTGGCGACGATGGCGAGGTCCTACGAGGCCGTGTACGAGGCCGTGCTTGCCCAACGCCGTTCCTCCCCGTAGAGGCGGCGGCAGGAAGGGGGCTCGGTAGCATGGAGGTAAGAGCCATGGAATGGTACAGGGGTTCTGTGGGAGACCGCAGGAGGCCACCCAAGCCGGGTGGGGGGCGGCCATACTGGGAGGCCCCGGCATCCGGCCCGGCCAGGAGAGGCGTGCCGTCCGCCCCTTCGTCCCTCGGGTGGGGGACGGCGTGGAAGGATCGCGCCGGCAGGTGGTTGCCCATGGCCGGGTGGGCGCTGGCCCTCCTGCTCCTGGCTGCCTACGTCGTCCAGCCCGTGGAGCAGGCCCGGCGGGGTTGGCACTTCGCGAAGCGGGTCAAGGCGAGGGTGGGCGCGCTGGCCTTCGGCGGAGGGGCCGGCTCGGGGGCCTCCGCCCTCGCCGGCATGCGGCCCGGACCGGGGGGCGTGGCGATCCTCGCCGACTTCGAATCGCAGGGGGACCTGGACGTCTTCGTCCCCGTGGACGACCTGCAGGCCAGCCTCACCTCCGACCACGCCACCCACGGCAGCCGCGCCGTCCTCCTGGTCTATCCCAAGAGGGCGCAATACCCTGGCCTCAAGTGGGAGAACCCTCGCGCGGACGGGATGCAGGACTGGAGCGCCTACGACCGCCTGAAGGCGGACTTCTTCAACCCGGGCCCCGCCCAGGCGCAGCTCATCCTCAAGGTGAAGGACGGCAATGGCGGCCAATATAACGACCGCATCTCCTTTTCCCCAGGCGAGGCCCGCACGGTGGAGGTGCCGCTCGGGCAGCTCCGGGCCCAGGGGTTGGACCTGAGCCGGATCAGCTATGTGAACTTCTTCGTCTACCAGCCGGGCGAGGAGATCCGGCTCATCTTGGACTACGTGCGGTTGGAGCAGGCGGGGGCCGCGTACGGGGCGCCCGCCCCCGCGCCCGCAGCGGCGGCGCCCGCCCCCACAGTTCCCATCGCCGCCGCCCCCGCCCCGCCCGCGCCCGGCCCGCGGCCCGCGTCGGCCCCCGCCGGCACCCGCGTCCTCGCCGACTTCGAGGATCCGGGAGACCTGGACGTGTTCGCCCCCGTGGAGGGCCTGGCGGCCAGCCTCACGGCCGAGCACGTCACCCACGGCGCCCGCGCCGTCCTCCTGGCCTATCCCAGGGGGGCGCAGTACCCGGGCCTCAAGTGGGAGAACCCGCGGGCCGACGGGATGCAGAATTGGAGCGCCTACGACCGCCTGAAGGCGGACTTCTTCAACCCGGGCGCCGGCCAGGTGGAGCTCGTCATCAAGCTCAAGAGCGGGGGCGGGGGCCAGTACACCCAAGGGGTGATCCTCGCCCCCGGCGAGGCCCGCACGGTGGAGGTATCGCTCGGGCGGGTCCGGGCCCAGGGGGTGGACCTGAGCCGGATCAGCTACGTGAACTTCTTCGTCTTCCAGCCGGCGCAGGAGGTCCGGCTCATCCTGGACTACCTGCGGCTGGAGGGGGCTGGGGCGGCGGAGGCCGCGCCGCCGCCCCCGTCCGCGCCGGCCCCCCGCGCCGCCGCCCCCGCCCCGCCCGCGCCCGGCCCGCGGCCCGCGTCGGCGCCCCCGCCCCCGGCCCCGCCGCCGCCTGCCGCCATGCGCGTCGCATCGGAGGCCCCGCCCCCCGCGCCAGCGGGCACCCGGGTCCTCGCGGACTTCGAGAGCGAGGCCGAGCTCCAGCGCTTCATCACGCTGGATGGCCTCACGGCCACCCTGGTGACCCAGGGGGCCACGCATGGGTCGAAGGCCGTCCTCCTCAGCTTCCCCCCGGGGAAAGAGTTTCCGAACCTCCGCTGGCAGGCGGGCGCGGCGGCTCCGCTGCAAGACTGGAGCGGCTACGACAACCTGAAGGTGGATATCTCGAACCCGGGGGCGGGGCAGGCCCAGATCCAGATCAAGCTGATGAGCGGCCGGGCACGCACGGGCAGCTTCACCCAATCGGTCATCCTGGCCCCCGGGGAGCGGCGGACGATCGCGGTGAAGCTGGCCCACGCGCGGGGGCAGGGCGTGAATCTCGCCGAGATCTCGCACCTGGAGTTCTTCATGTTCCGCCCCGCCGAGGAGACCCGTTTGATCCTCGATCACATCCGGCTGGAACCCCTCCCGCAGGTCGTCGCCGGCGCGGGGCAGCCCGCCGGCCCCCCCGGGGGCAACGCCGACTATCGCCTGGGCGTGGCCAGCAGCCTCCGGAAGATTTTCAACGACGAGGTCGCGGCGGCCCAGCACCTGCCGGGGGTGGCGGCCATCGCTGCCGCGGGGCGCGAGTACGAGGCGTTCCAGATCGTCATCACGCCCACGACCAAGGACCTGGAGAACGTCAGGGTGGAGTTGGAGGACCTGGTGGACGGGAAGACCGGCCGCCGGCTGGACCACGGGAACCTCACCTGGCGCCTGGTGGGCTACGTGCAGACCAAGAAGCCCTATTACCAGGTGGAACGGGTGGGATGGTGGCCGGACCCCCTCGTTCCCGTGAAGGCCTTTACGGCCAAGCGGGGCGCCGTGACGCCCGTCTGGATCACGGCCTACGTGCCGCCGGGGACCCCGGCGGGGACGTACAGCGGGCGGGTCACCGTGGTCCCCGGCAACGCGCCCAGGGCCGGCGTGGACCTGCGCCTGCGCGTTTGGGGTTTCGATCTCCCGGTGACGGGGCGCCTGAAGACCGCGTTCAATTTCTATCCGGTGCGCATGCAGCAGTGGCACCCCCGGCGGCCCGACGAGAGCTACGAGGCGTGGCAGCGGCGGATGGTGCAATTCGAGCAGGACTACTACCTGGCCATGCTCAGGCACCGGATCTCGCCCGTGGTGTACGCGGACCCGCTGGCCGGGGACTTCGACAGGATGATCGATCCGCTCCTCCACCACGGCCTGACCGCCTTCGCCATCGGGCCCTACGGGGCCGCCCACGAGGGCTGGCCCCGCGGACCGGAGGCGGAGGCGAACCTCGTGCAACGGTATCGGTCCGCGGCCCAGGCCCTGCGGCAGAAGGGCCTCCTGGACAAGGCCTACATCTATACGTGGGACGAGCCGAGCGTGGGCATCCCCGAGATGCCC
>DASPOZ010000487.1:0-9055 GCA_035625755.1 Candidatus Sulfotelmatobacter sp. | reverse complement strand
GCATCAGCGTGATGCACGAGGGACGCGTCATCGCCGCCGGCACGCCCGCCGAGATCCAGGAAAACCCGCTGGTCCAGCAGGCCTATCTGGGGCGCGGCCGCGGGTCCCGTCCCGCCGCGCCGCCCCCGGCGCGCGGCACCGGGCCGGGCGGTCCCCTGCTCGTGGTGGAAGGGCTCAACACCTTCTACGGTCCCAGCCACATCCTCCACGATGTCTCTCTGACCGTGGGCCGCAACGAAATGGCCTGCCTCCTGGGGCGCAACGGGGTGGGCAAGACCACCACCCTCCGCAGCCTCATGGGCGTCGCCCCCGCCCGCACCGGCCGGATCCTCGTGGACGGAACCGAGACCCACGCCCTGCGTCCGCATAAGGTGGCCCAACTCGGCCTGGCCATCGTGCCCGATGGCGCCCGGGTGTTCCCCCCCCTCACGGTCGCGGAGCACATGCGCATGGCCGTTCGCCACGGGCGGCCCGGCCCGTGGACGATCCCGCGCATCCTCCAGCTCCTGCCCAAGCTCGGCACGCTCCGCGACCACCGCGGCGAGCACCTCTCGGGAGGGGAGCGCAAGATGCTGGCCATCGCCAGGGCGCTGCTGGCCAACCCCCGCCTCCTCCTCCTCGACGAACCGCTGGAGGGTCTGGCCCCCGCGGTGGCGGACGGCATCCTGCAGGTCCTGGCCGCCACGCGGGGCGAGATGGCGATCCTGCTGGTAGAACAGCAGGCCGGACTGGTCCTCCCGCTGTGCGACTCCGCCCATATCCTCAACAACGGCGCCGTGGCCTACAGCGGCACGGCGGCCGATCTCCTGGCCGACGCCGCCCGCCTCCAGCAACTGCTCGGCGTCTGATCCACCCCCACGTCCGTCCCCCCGTCCGCCGGCGGGGCGAGGCCGGCGGGCGCCCTCGCGGAAGCCGGCGTGGAGCGCACGCGAGCGCGGGCGCATTAGGGAGCGGCCGCGTCCGAGGGAGGGACCGGCGCCGGGGCGCCGTGCAGAAGACGGCGCGGCGAGGTACTCCGTCGGTGACGCCCTTGTCGGGGGCGCTCTCTTGACGGGGGTCAACCCGGAATCGTAGGATGAGCCGCTCCAGGGGGCGCGGGGTTGTGGCGCCCTCGATCCTGTGGGGCCTGCCCGCTCCGGCGTGGGCGCCACCCGATCCGGAGGGGCGTCCGCGGAAAGGAGGCCACCATGAGCGCGCTTGGACGGTCTGTCACGTCCCTCTGGGTTGTCTTCGGGCTGCTGGCGGCCGCCGCGCCGGCGCGGGCCAACCCCCTGATCCTCTCGGTCAGCGACGGGAAGTACCCCATGATCGACGGCGTGTACCAGGTGGCCGACCCGCCGCCGCCCGACGTCCTGACGGTGCTGGATGCCTCCAGCTTCCCGCCCCGCATCGTGGCCGAGGTCGAGGTCCAGCACAGCGTCATTGGGCCCCCCACCGGGGTGGCGCTGACCCCCGACGAGAAGCTCGCCCTGGTGGCGGCGCCCATGAAGGTGGACCCGAACGATAAGACCAAGCTGGTTCCCGAAAACGTCCTCCAGGTCGTGGACCTGGAGGCCTCGCCCCCCGCGGTGATCGCCCGTCTGCCGATGGGAACGCGGCCGGTGGGTGTCTCCATCAACCGGGCGGGCGATCTGGCCCTCACGGCCAACCAGGGTGACGGAACGGTTTCGGTCTTCGCCATCCGCGGCAAGACCGTTTCGCACGTCGCGAACGTCGCCGTGGGGGACGCCAAGTCCCTGGTGAGCCACGTGGCCATCAGCCCCGACGGGAAATGGGCCCTGGCCTCCAAGCGCGGCGAGGATACGGTGGCCGTGCTGACCATCGACGGCACGAAGGTGGAGTACGGCAAGCAGGACGTGACGGCCGGCTCGAATCCCTACGCGCTGGATATTTCCGCCGATGGCAGGCTCGCCGTCGCCGCGAATGTCGGGCGCCCGACCGGAGACGCCGACACCGTGACCATCATCGACATGACCCTGCGGCCGATCCGCTCGGTGGACCACCTCACCGTCGGCCCAAGCCCCGAGGGCATGGCCATCTCACCCGATGGAAAGTGGCTCGCCGTCGGTATCGCGAACGGAACCAACCGGCCGAAGGGCAGCCCCCTCCGCGGCGAGCACGGCAAGCTGCTGCTGTTCGCCCTCCGGGACGGGCGGGCAAGCAAGGCCGGCGAGGCCCCCACCGGGAAGAACACCCAGGGCGTCGCCTTCACCCCGGACGGGAGATACCTTTTGGTGCAGAACTACGTGGAGCAGGAACTGGCGGCATATCGTGTGACCCCGAACGGCCCGGAAGACACCGGCGTGCGCATCAAGGTCAAGGGTCACCCGGCGTCCATCTGCATCGCTCCGCGCTAGTCGCATGGGACCCGCGCGCCGCGTCGGAGCAGGACGGTGAAGAAGGCGCTGGCGTGGGCGCGGGAGAACGCCCTGGCCCTGGCCGCTTTCGTGGTCTTCGTCGCCGTCTGGGAGGCGGCGGTACGCCTCGCCCGCATCCCGGCCTTCGTCCTGCCGGCCCCCAGCGCCATCCTCGCCAAGTTCCTGGCGGACATCCCACTCCTGCGGCGGCACACCCTGGTCACCCTGGAGGAGATCCTCGTCGGCTACCTGGTGGCGGCCGCCTTCGGCCTCCTCATCGCGGTCCTCATCGTGCAGTTCAAGGCCGTCGAGCGCGTGGTGTATCCCTACATCGTGGCGTCGCAGACGGTCCCGAAGATCGCCATCGCGCCCCTCCTCATCATCTGGTTGGGGGCCGGGATGCTCCCCAAGGTCCTCATCGTGGCGGTGACCGCCTTCTTCCCCATCACGGTGAACACCGTCACCGGCCTGCGGGAGGTGGAGGAGAACTACCTGCACCTGCTCCACTCCGTGGCGGCCACGGACGCGCAGGTGTTCCTGCGGCTGCGCCTGCCCTACGCCCTGCCCTTCATATTCGCCGGCCTGAAGCTGGCCACGACCCTCAGCGTCCTGGGGGCCATCGTGGCCGAGTTCATGGGGGCCTCCGAAGGGCTGGGCTATCTGATCCTCTCCAGCACCTTCAACTTCGAGGTCCCGCGCGTTTTCGTCTCGCTGATCCTGCTGGTCCTGATCGGGGTCCTCTTCTTCGGGGTGGTGGCGTGGGGCGAAGGGCGCCTCTCGTGGAGGCGGGAAACCCGGGTCCGGGTCATTCAGACGGAGACAGCGTAGCAGGCTGCTGAAAAAGGCCCACCTTCTCATTGCGGAATGCGGAATCCGCGCGCCGCCTTGCATCTGGACCTTTTTGAGCAGCCTGGGCCAAAGGGGCTGTTCCGGCATCCTGCTAAGCAGGGAGCCGAACAGATCCGGAGTACCGGAGGAGGGAAAGCCATGAAGCGGCTCGCGCTGTTGCTGGCCCTGGTCGTGGGTCTGGGCGTTGCCCCCGCTGTGGGCCGCGCCCAGGAGAGCGTTTCCATCCGCCTGAACCACCTGCCGTGGGGGATGCACATCGCCTACTTCGCCGCCCTGGAGAAGGGCTACTTCAAGGAACTGGGGCTGGACGTGAAGATCATCCCGGGCCACGGGGCCCTGGAGGCGGTGAACACCGTGGGCGCGGGCAAGGAAGACATCGGCCTGGCCACCGTGGACACGGTGCTGGTGGCCCAGGCCAAGGGCGTCCCCATCAAGGTGATCGCCATGGACATGTACGAGAACCCGTCGTGCCTCATCTTCATGAAGAACTCCGGCATCGCCAGGCCGAAGGACCTGGAGGGGAAGCGCCTCGGCCACCTGCCGGCCTCCAGCATGCGCTACCTCACCGATGCCGCCATGAAGCTGGGCGGGGTAGACCTGGGCAAGATCACCTACGTGAACCACCCGGCCGGGGCCGAGTTTCAGCTCCTCACGGCCGGCAAGCTGGACGCCTTCGGCGGCTTCTGCATGGGCCAGGCCCCCACGCTGGAGGCCAAGGGGTTCAAGGTGGGCATGTTCTCCATGAAGGACCTGGGGGCGGACGTGTACGGGACGATGCTCTTCGCGCACGAACGAACGGTCAAGGAACGCCCCGAGATGCTGGTGAGGTTCCTGCGCGCCTGGCTGAAGGGCCAGACCTACGCCTACCAGCACGTGGACGAATCCACACACTTCCTGCTCAAGCACCGCCCGGATCGCGACATGCTGGAGGCCGCCAAGTTCAAGATGGTCCTCGACGCGGACCGCAGCGAGGAAGCGAGGCAGCGGGGCTTCGGCGTGATGACCGACGAGGGATGGCAGCGATCCATCGACATCCTGATCAAGGCCGGCATGCTGGAGAAGGCGCTGAAACCGAAGGACGTCTACACCAACGACCTCATCGAGAAGGCGCCGGAGGGGAAGGAGTTCGCCCGCCTGCTGTTCACGGCCCCGCCCAAGGACTGACCGCATCGCGGATGCCGCGCTACCTCGAGATCCGGGACCTGGAGGTCACCTACGCTCCGGCCGAGGGCGGGGCCCCGGTCCAGGCCGTCCGCGCCTTCAACCTGGAGGTGGGCGAGGGGGAATTCGTCTCCATCCTCGGGGTGAGCGGCTGCGGCAAGAGCACCCTGCTCAAGGCCGCCGGGGATATCATCGGCCCCTCCCGGGGGACCATCCGGATCCAGGGGCGGAGCCCGGGGGAGGTGCGCCGCCTGGGGCGGATCGGCTTCGTGTTCCAGGAGGCCACGCTCCTCCCCTGGATGAGCATCGAACGGAACGTGGCCTTCCTGGGCCAGCTCGCGGGGCGGCCCCTGGGCCCCGCGCGCATCCAGGGCCTCCTGCGGCTGGTGGGCCTGGAGGGCTTCCAGGCCGCTCGGCCCAGCGAACTGTCCGGCGGGATGCGCCAGCGCGCCGCCATCGCGCGGGCCCTCGCCCTCGAGCCCTACCTGCTCCTCATGGACGAGCCGTTCGGCGCCCTGGACGAGATCACCCGCGACCGCATGAGCGAGGAGCTGCTCAAGATCTGGGCGGCGTCCCGCGTGACCGTCCTCTTCGTCACCCACAGCATCCCGGAGGCCGCCTTCCTCTCGGACCGGGTGGTGGTGATGACGCCCCGCCCCGGCACCGTGCAGCGCATCGTGGAGATCGCGCTGCCCCGCCCGCGCGAGCGGGCCCTGAAGCTCTCCGACGCCTTCCTGGACCATGTCCGCACCCTGCACGCGGAGCTCTACAGGTCCATGGGCGCCTGATCCTCGGGCAGGAAGTGTTCGACGGTTCGACGGTTCGGCCGCTCTCCGAAGGGTCCCACGAACGGCCGAACCGTCGAACAGTCGAACGCTCTTTGTTTTGGTTTGACAGGTGCATGGGGCTTCCCTATAGTCGGCCGGGTGCGGCGCCCGCCGCCGCGATGATGCCAGCACGCCCCAGCAGGAGCGCAGCGTGTTCAACCTCAAGCACCACATCTTCCTGTGCATCAACCAGCGCCCGGCCGGCCACCCCAAGGGCTGCTGCGCCAGCAAGGGCAGCCGGAACCTCCTGGAGAAGTTCAAGGAGGAGATGGAACGGCGGCAGCTCTTCGGCAGCGCCATGGTCAACGGCGTCACCTGCCTGGACACGTGCGCCAGCGGCCCCTGCCTGGTGATCTACCCCGAAGGCATCTGGTACGGCCCGGTGAAGGCGGAGGACATCACGGAGATCATCGAGCAGCACATCATCGGCGGGAAGCCGGTGAAGCGCCTGCTCATGCAGCACCCCGTGCAGCCCTGAGGGACCCCAGGAACCCATGGCCCGCGCCCGTCGCGCCACCGCACCCTTCGTCTTCGACCCGCGCCGCGCCCGCCTGCTGGATCACCCGGAGCGCCTCACCTGGTTCCCGCCGCCCGCCATCGCCCGCCTGCTCCGGCTGGGACCCGGATCGCGCCTGCTTGACCTGGGGTGCGGCACCGGGTTCTTCGCCATCCCCTTCGCCACCCGCGTCGGGCGCCGGGGCATCGTCTGGGCGCTGGACACCAGCGCGCCCATCCTGGCCCGCTTCCGCCGGAAGCTCCGGGGCGGGACCCCCCGCCAGCTCAAGATGGTCCGCGTCCGCGAGGAGGATCCGCTGCCCCTGGAGGACCGCTCCGTGACCACGGCGCTGCTGGCCAACGTGTACCACCACCTCGCCGACCCGGCCCGCACCCTGGCAGAGGTGCGCCGGGTGCTCCGCCCCGGCGGGAGATGTCTGGTGCTGGAATGGCGCCCCCTCCGGCGCAAGCGGCCGCACGAGCCCGGCCCGCCCCCGCACCGCCGCGTGCCTCCCGGCGCCGTCGCCCGCGCCCTGTCGGCGGCGGGCCTCCGCGTCGTGCGGACGTCACGCATGGGGCCACACCACACCGTGGTCCTCGCCCTGCGCTGACCCGTAGCAGGCTGCTCAAAAAGGCCCCGCATCTCTCCCCGCTGCCTTGGCGGCAACGGGTGGGGCGTTGGCGTGCTCGCGCGGCGCTGCGACGTACGGCCCCAGTACGCCTCGCGCCTCGCATCGCGCGCCGCCTTGCACCTGGGCCTTTTGAGCAGCCTGCGGAAAAGCGAGTTTTTCGGCATTCTACTAGGTCCCGGGGCGCCCCGCGCGCCCTGCCGAACGGGAGGCTGGACGGGGAAGGCCTCACGCCGTACCCTGGTGCCCGCCGGCGCACGGGCCCATTTCCCTCGCGTGCGACGGCCAACCCCCCCGAACCTGCAGGCGCGGAGTCCATATGACCGCAATGCCGCTGGGGGCATGGCAGTGGGTGCCGGCGCTGGCCCCCATCGCGGTTCTGCTGGTGGTCATCCTGATCCTCCGGCGGTCGGCCACGCAGGGCGGGCTGCTGGCTTGGGGGGCGGCCCTGCTCCTGGGATGGGCGCTCTTCGGCGCCGGGGCGGACGACCTCGCCATTGGAAGCCTCCGCGGTCTCGTCTTCAGCTTCGAGGTCCTCTACATCATCTGGCCCGCGCTCTTCCTCTACCAGATCGTGGTGGAGGCGGGCGCCACCCGCGGCATCGGCATCGGGATCCGCGCCCTCACGCGGGACCGCGTCCTCCAGATCCTCATCCTCGGCTTCGCCTTCACGTCCTTCCTGCAGGGCGTGGCCAGCTTCGGCGTGCCCGTGGCCGTCGGGGCGCCGTTACTCCTGGGGCTCGGTTTCCGGCCGATGCAGGCCACCCTGGCCCCGCTCATCGGCCACGCCTGGGCCGTCACGCTGGGGGGCATGGCATCTTCGTTCCTGGCGCTGCGGGCGGTCACCGGCCTGCCCGGCCACGAGCTCGGGCTGTGGACGGCCGGCCTCCTGGGGCTCACGTGCATCGGGACGGGTTTTCTGGTGGCCCATCTCGTGGGCGGATGGAAGGGCATCCGGCGCGATTGGTGGGAGGCCGCGGCCATCGGCGGGAGCATGGCGGCGGTGCAATTCCTGCTGGCGTGGTTCGACTACTGGATCATCGCCAGCTTCGGCGCGGGGCTGGCCGGCCTGCTGGTGGGCGTGGCCCTGACACGCCTCTCCAGCCGCCGGCCCGAGGGCGAACGCCGGGGCGGCATGCGCGAGCTGCATTACGCCCTCGCCCCCTATTACGCCCTCATCTGCATCGTGGCCGCCGCCACCTTCCTTCCGCCGCTCCGCTGGGCGCTGCACCTGGGAGACGTCCCCGTGCCTCTGCCGAAGACGACGACGGCCCTGGGGTGGACGGTGGGTGCCGTCACGCCCCGGCTCCAGCTCCTGGCCCACCCGGGCGCCCTCATCCTCTACACCTGCGGCGTTGCGCTGGCGTGGTACGGGCGCCTCGGCACAGGCCACCTGGAGGTGAGGGCCGTGGCCCGCCGCACCGTCTGGCTCGGCCTCCCGGCCACCGGCGCCGTCCTGTGCATGATGATGCTGGCCACCGTGATGTCCGGCACGGGAATGACCTTCGTGCTGGCCCGGGCGGCCATCGACGTGACCGGCCGCGCCTATCCCTTCGTGGCCCCCTTCGTCGGCCTCCTCGGCTGCTTCGTCACGGGGAACAACACCACCTCGAACGTGCTCTTCGGCACCGTACAGCGAGACGCCGCCATGCTCTTGCGCGTGAATCCCTTCCTCATGGCCGCCCTGCAGACCACCGGCGGGGCCTTGGGCGGGATGGTGACGCCGGCCAAGGTCCTCATGGCCTGCGCCACGGTCGGCCTGCGCGGGCAGGAGGGCGCGGTGATCCGCCGGGCCCTGGGGCCGTGCCTGGCCCTCACGGCCCTGGCCGGCCTCGGCGGCCTCGTGGCCGCCCTTCTCTCCTGAAGAGTGCCTCGCCTGGTAAGACCAGAGCCCGCTGTCCTGGCCATCTCCTAGAGGGAAAACCCTTGACGTAGGGGCGGCTGCGGTCTAGGCTTTGCCCACGGCCGCGATGTCGTCGCCTGTCCAGGGGGCATCGATGGGACTGGATGCTGCTGTCCCCGATATGGGTTGTCTCAGCGTGGTCTCCGCGTGCGTTTGGGCCATGCGGATGGCTGCGGCGGTCCTCCGGTCCGCCCACGATGTCAGCGCTCTCGCGGCGCACCCCGCCCCGCGCGCGCAGTTCCCGCTGCCCTTGTCGCATCCACTTGCTCCCCATTCGCCGGATTCGACCCCGTGCGGGCGTTTCTCGAGCCCCGCGGGCCCGAGACGCCCTCGGCCATCACGTCCGTGTTCGTGCCTCGCCATCGCACGGCGACCGGAGCGTCGCCTTTTCGCACCACCTGGGGGGGGAGATCCATGTTAACCGATCGCATCCCGGCCAAGGACCGAGGCGGACCGAACCGCTGGTGGCAACTGGCAGGCTGCATCATCATGATGATGGCCATCGCCAACCTCCAGTATGCCTGGACCCTGTTCACCACGCCGCTCACGAAGAGCTTGAACGCGAAGCTCTCGGCCGTCCAGATCGCCTTTACCGTCTTCATCCTCGCCGAGACCTGGCTGGTACCCTTCGAGGGGTATCTCATCGATCGGCTGGGGGCCCGCCTCGTCGTCGCGCTGGGCGGCGTGATGGTGGGCGTAAGCTGGATCGGTTCGGGGTTCGCCACCTCGTTGACGGACCTGTATATCTGGTACGCCATCGGGGGCGTGGGCGCCGGGGCGGTGTACGGGGCCTGCATGGGCATGGCCATCAAGTGGTTCCCGGACCGGCGCGGC
>DASPOZ010000486.1:0-8666 GCA_035625755.1 Candidatus Sulfotelmatobacter sp. | reverse complement strand
TACGCCGCAGGGCCACCGCTGCCGTAACGTCGGCAGCGGGAGACTATCCGAGCGGGCCAACGCAGCAGATGGGTCCTTTTCAGCAGCTTGCCAGGGGGTGGGATGGACGCGGAGGCGATACGGAGGCTCCTGGACGAGGTGCGGGCCGGCGCGGTGACGGTGGCGCAGGCCTTGGAACGGTTGAAGGACCTCCCCTACCAGGAACTGGGTTTCGCCACCCTGGACCACCACCGGGGCCTGCGCCAGGGGTTCCCCGAGGTCCTCTTCTGCGAGGGCAAGACCGCGGACCAGGTGGAGCAGATCGCGCGCGCCGCCCTGGCCCGCAACGCCTGCCTGCTGGCCACCCGGGCGACGGCAGAGGCCTACGAGGCCCTCCGGCGCGTCGAGCCCGCCGCCCAGTACAACGCCCTGGCCCGCACCGTGGTGGCGCGCCGGGCCGCGCCGCCCCCGCCGGTGGGGCGGGTGCTGATCGTCACCGCCGGCACGGCGGACCTGCCCGTGGCCGAGGAGGCCGTCGTGACGGCCGGCGTGCTGGGCAGCGCCTGTGAGACCCTCTACGACGTGGGCGCGGCCGGCATCCACCGCGTGCTGGACAAGCGCGACCGGCTGGCCGCGGCCCGCGTGATCGTGGTGGTGGCGGGGATGGACGGGGTACTGGCCTCGGTGGTGGGCGGCCTCACGGATCGGCCCGTGATCGCCGTGCCCACCAGCGTGGGCTACGGGGCCAGCTTCGGCGGCATCGCCCCGCTGCTCACCATGCTCAACTCCTGCGCCGCCGGCGTGGCTGTGATGAACATCGACAACGGCTTCGGTGCCGCCGTGCTGGCCCACCGCATCAACACCCTCCCCTCCCCGGACTGAACCGCGCCCCGGCCCGCCGGCCCGCACGCCCCTCCGGCGGCCTCGCGGAACGCCTCGAGGTTCAAGGCCCGGCCCGACGGGACCGGCGAGGGAACGGGCATTTCCTTTCCGCCGCGAATGCGCTACACTCCCGCGGTCTGGCCTGCAGCCCGCCACCGACGGACTGGGGGACGGCGCGGGAGGCTATCGCCCGCGGGCAGCTTGGCCCTAGCAGGCCGCTGAAAAAGGCCCATCTGCTGCGTTGGCGGGCTCGCGCGCTCGCTGCGGCGTACCCGGAGTACGCCTCACTCGGCCCTTCGCCCGCCGCCTTGCACCTGGGCCTTTTTGAGCGGCCTGCGGGACACGGGTCCCTGCTGGTTTTAGGACGCGCGTCGGCGCGCGCGCCGGCGGCGCGGCCGGCCCGTTCCGCATTCCGCAATCCGCATTCCGCAATGGTGGGCGCCGCCTTGCACCTGGACCTTTTTGAGCGGCCTGGGCAAAAGCAACTTTTTCAGCAGCCTGCCGAGACGTTACAGGAGAGAGCGATGAAGCAACGGACGCACAGGCCCATCGGGCTGGCGATCATCGGGGCGGGGCGCGTGGGCCTCATCCGCGGTCGCCTGGCCACCAAGCACCCCAGCGTGCAGTGGATCGGGATCGCCGAGCTGGACGCCGACAAGGGGAAGCACGTGGGTGAGGACATCGGGGCCGACTTCGTGACCACCGATTACAAGGAGTTGCTGCGCCGCCCGGAGGTCACGGCGGCCATCATCGCCACGGACGAGAACGAGCACGTGGGCCCCATCCTGGCCGCCGTGGAGCGCCGGCTGGACCTGATGATCGAGAAGCCCCTGGCCACGGACCTGGGCGAGTCGGAGCGCGTCCTCCAGGCCATCCGGCAGAGCGGCGTGGACGCGGTGGTGGGGTACACCCAGCGGTTCCGCCGGCGGTTCCTGGTGGCCAAGGAGAAGGTGCGCACGGGCCAGCTCGGCGAGGTCACGCTGGTCACGTCCCGCGCCTTCATGAACCGCCTGGTGGCCATCGCCACCTACGAGCGCACCGCGCACCCCGAGCTGCTCTCGCCCATGGTGGTCTCGGGCACCCACAGCCTGGACGTGGCCATGTGGCTCATGGAGGGGAAGACGGCGGCGGAGGTGTACGCGCGCAGCGTGGACAAGGTCCTCGGCCCCGGGCTGCGCGGGATCGACGGCACCTTCGGCATCATCAGCATGACGGACGGGACCATCTACAGCCTCGGCTGCACGTGGGCCCTCCCGAAGGTCTGGCCGGGCTCCGTGTACAGCCTCGAGATCGGCATCGTGGGGACCCAGGGCGTGCTGACCATCGACGATACGCACCGGGACCTGGTGCTGGCCAGCGAGACGCCACAGCCGGCCGGCTATACCCCGGACGCGACCCGTCAGGTCGATTTCCTCACCAGCTACCCGCCGGGCGACGTGGCGGTGGGCGATTTCTGGGGGCCGATGCGCGAGGAGACCAACGCCTGGTACACCCGGATCGCCCTGGGCCAGCAGACGCCGCACGCCACCGCCGCCGAGGCCCACAACCGCCTGATGCTCACGAAGGCCATGGACCTCTCCGCCGCCAGGAAGTGCGCGATCCCCCTCCCGATTACGCAGAGGGACCTGACATCATGAGGCCTGGATCCCGCCAGGCCCTCCGAGGAAGGGCGGGGCCGGGGTGATCTTGATCACCACGCTCTCCTTGCGGGCGAGGCGCTTTCGGATCCGCCCGCCCATCACCAGGCCCGCCAGGATGGGATATTTCCTCCGATAGGCTTTGAGGATCTCCGCCTCCAGGTCCGGCCGGTCCTCCAACCATTCGGCCCGCCCCTCGAAGGCCGGCCCCTGCGGCGATCCCACGTGCACCGTCACTCGGCCGTTCGCCTGGATCCGCCGGGCCTTGAGGCTCGCCCGCAGCGTGGTGAAGTAGAGGCAGCCCTCCCGCGCCATGAACCACACCGGGACCGTCCCGGGCCTGCCGGCCCGGCTCCACGTCGTCACGTAGATCCGCTTGGCGCCCTCCAGCGCCGCCTGCACGCCAGCCTCCATCCTGCTCCTCCCCTAACAGGCCGCTGCAAACGGCCCAGCATCCTCCCCGCTGCCTCGCCGGCCGCGGGTGGGGCGTTGGCGCGCTCGGACAATCTCCCTGCTGCCGACGTTTCGGCAGCGGCGGCCCTGCGGCGTACCGGCCCGCGTATTCCGCATTCCGCATTGGTGGGCGCAGCCTATCATGAGTGTGCCCTCATCTCGAAGCCCCCGCAGCCGGGCGGGTCGGGTCCGATACACGCGTGTATCTGCAGGGAAACAGCCCGGGCGCCTCTCATGCCCCGCGGAGATGCCGGCACGCCATGTTTGCGTGGCGTTAGGCCACGGCGCGCGGATGGCATCCTCCATGCTCTGTGGTAACGGCTCAGACGTCCCGAAACACGTTCACCACCCCAAACTGGAGAGGCGCTGACCTGGCGGCCTGGCGGCCTTCCTCCCGTCTGGAGGCTCTCCGCTGGTGCTGGCCGCGTTCCTCGCGGGATGGACCGGCTCGGCGCCGTTCTTTCCCCATGGGGAAGAGGTTCCATGGACGAGCGAAATGCGAACCTGATCGCGCTCATCGAAGCGATCACCACCGGCCGGACGTACCAGTTCGAACACTTCGTCAAATCGGCGTACATCGCCGGAGCCAGACGGGAGGATCTGCTGACGGCCCTGGAGATCGCCCGGTTCCTGGAGGACGTCCGCGAACCGGTCCTCACCGAGGCCCGGGCGACCATCCACGCCTGGCATTGGATCGTCGGCCGCCGCTTCGAGCACCAGCGGAGCTTGGCGCCGCCGGCCGAGGGCTCGCCCGAGGGGTCGGGCGCCGGATCGGCCCCGTCGGCGTCCGTAAGGCTCCGCCCCATTCCGCCCCCCGCCATCCCCGCCCCCGACGAGGCATCCTAACAGGCCGCTGAAAAGGGCCCATCTGCGGCGTTGGCGCGCTCGCGCGCTCGCTGCGGCGTACATCCCAGTACGCCTCACTCGGCGCATCGGGCGCCGCCTTGCACCTGGGCCCTTTTGAGCGGCCTGCCCGTCACCGGGCTCCAGTTGGTTCCGGAACGCGCGCTGGCGCGCGCGGCCGCAGCCCGCCCATTCCGCAATCCGCATCCCGCAATGGTGGGCGCCGCCTTGCGTCCGGACCTTTTTGAGCAGCCTGGGCAAGATTTTGTTTTTCTGCATCCTGCTGAGCCCAGAACGGGGCCGTCCGATATCATTGACGGCCGTCCGCGCCGTCCAGTATGCTGACCACATGCGCATCGGGTACTTCGACTGTTTCTCCGGCGTGAGCGGCGACATGGTGCTGGGCGCCCTGGTGGATGCCGGGCTCCCCGCGGCCGAGCTCCAGGGTGCCATCGGCGCCCTGGGCGTCGAGGGCATCGCCCTCGCGGTGGAGAGGGTCACCCGCCGCACCTTCGCCGCCACCCAGGTGCGCGTGGTGACCGCCGAGGCCGGCCAGCCCCCACGGCACCTGCCGGACATCCTGCGCCTCATCGAGGGGACCCGGCTGGACCCGGACGTGAAGGCGGATGCGCAACGGGTCTTCACCCGCCTGGCCGAGGCCGAGGCGGCCGCGCACGGCACCCGCCCCGACGCGGTCCACTTCCACGAGGTGGGCGCCCTGGACGCCATCGCCGATGTCGTGGGGGCCGCCTTCGGCCTGCGTCGCCTGGGGCTGGACGAGGTGGTGGCGTCGCCCATCAACACCGGATCGGGCACGGTGGAGGGCGCCCACGGGCGGATGCCCGTGCCGGCGCCGGGCACGGCCCGGCTCCTGATCGGCCTCCCCTCCTATTCCAGCGGCATCCAGGCCGAGCTGGCCACCCCCACCGGGGCCGCCATCCTGGCCACGCTGGCCCGCCGCTTCGGGCCCCTCCCCCTCATGGACGTGCGGGCCGTCGGCTACGGGGCCGGCGCCCGCGACCTGGCCGAGCAGCCCAACGTCCTGCGCCTGCTGGTGGGCGAGACGGAGGGGGGCGGCCTCGAGCGCGACGCGGTGGCCCTGGTGGAGACCAACATCGACGACATGAACCCCCAGTTCTTCGAGATCCTCGTGGATCAGCTCTTCGCCGCCGGCGCCCTGGACGTGTGGATGACCCCCGTCACCATGAAGAAGTCCCGGCCGGCCGTCACCCTCTCGGTCCTCTGCCCCAGCGAGGCGGCGCGGCGGACGGCCGAGCTGATCCTGGAGGGGAGCACCAGCTTCGGCGTGCGCGTCGCCGCCGTGGACCGCCTGAAGCTGCACCGCGAGGTGCTGGACGTGGAGACCCCCTACGGGCCGGCCCAGGTGAAGGTGGGCCGCCGGGGGGATCGCGTGGTGCACGTCAGCCCCGAATACGAGGCCTGCCGGCGCCTGGCCGCGGTCACCGGGCGTACCCTGGCCGAGGTGTACGACGCGGCGCAGCGGGCCGGCTGGGAGAAAGCGAGGCACCCATGAGCACCGTCGCCACACCCCCCACCACCCTCACCACCGGCCAGGCCATGCTGCGGGACGCCCTGGAGCAGCTCGATCGGGCGGCGGCCCGCCTGCAGCTGGACGACTGGATCCACGCCCGGCTGCGCCGCCCGGAGCGCGCCCTCACGGTCGCGGTCCCCACCCTGATGGACGACCGCCGCGTGGAGGTCTTCACCGGGTACCGTATCCAGCACAACAACACGCTGGGGCCCACCAAGGGCGGCATCCGCTACTCCCCCTCGGTGGAATTCGACGAGGTCGCGGCCTTGGCCATGCTCATGACCTGGAAGTGTGCCCTCATGGGCCTGCCGTACGGCGGCGCCAAGGGGGGCGTGGCCTGCGACACGCGCACGATGTCCCTCCGGGAGGTGGAACGGATGACCCGCCGCTACACCTCCGAGATCATCATCATGATCGGGCCGGACACGGACATCCCCGCCCCGGACATGTACACCAACGAGACCACCATGGCCTGGATCATGGACACCTACAGCATGCAGCGGGGCATCACCGTGCCGGGCGTGGTCACGGGGAAGCCCCTGCTCCTGGGCGGCTCGCTGGGGCGCGTGGAGGCCACCGGGCGCGGCGTCGCCTTCACGGTGCTGGAGGCGGTGAAGGCGCTGGGGCTAACGCTGAAGGGGCTGCGGGTGGCGGTGCAGGGGTTCGGCAACGTGGGGAGCGTGGCCGCCCGGCTGCTGCAAGAGGCGGGCTGCAGCGTCGTGGCCGCCACGGCGTCCCGCGGCGGCGTGGCCAATCCGAAGGGGCTGGACGTGCCGGCGCTCCTGACCCACCTGCGCGAGGGCGGCAAGGCCCACGAGTTCCGCGGCGGCGACCGGATCACCAACGAGGAGCTGTTCGGCGTGGACTGCCACGTCTTCCTCCCCTGCGCCCTGGAGGGCCAGGTCACCGAGCGCACCGCCGCCCAGATCAAGGCCAAGATCGTGGCCGAGGGGGCGAACGGGCCCACCACGCCCGGGGGCGACCGGGTGCTGGAGGAACGGGGCATCCTGATGATCCCCGACGTGCTGGCCAACGGCGGGGGCGTCACCGTCTCCTACTTCGAGTGGGTGCAGGACCTCCAATTCTATTTCTGGAAGGAGGCCGAGATCAACCGGCGCCTCCAGGAGATCATGGTGGACGCCTTCCAGCGCGTCTACGCCATGGCCCGGGAGCAACAGGTCTCCATGCGCACGGCCGCCCTCATGCTGGCGGTGAAGCGCGTGGCGGATGCGATGCGCCTGCGCGGCCTCTACCCCTAGCAGGCCGCTGAAAAAGGCCCATCTGCGGCGTTGGCGGGCTCGCGCGCTCGCTGCGGCGTACATCCCAGTACGCCTCACTCGGCGCATCGCCCGCCGCCTTGCACCTGGGCCTTTTTGAGCGGCCTGCCCGGTGCCGGCCTCCTGGTGGTGTCAGGACGCGCGCTGGCGCGCGCGTCGGGCGCGCGGCCGGCCCATTCCGCAATGGAGCGTGCGGCGGTGGAGAAGAGATGCTGAGGGGTAAAGGCGCAGAGGCTGTTACCCCGTTATGAGCATGCTCGCCGCGGCGGTGGCCCAGTTGGATGCCGTGGCCCCGCGGATCCGCCTGGACCCGGGCATCCACGAACGCCTGCGCCGGCCCCAGCGATCCCTGATCGTCTCCGTCCCCACCGCCATGGATGACGGGCGGCTGCGCGTCTTCACCGGCTACCGCGTGCAGCACAGCCTCGCCCTGGGCCCCACCAAGGGGGGCATCCGCTACCACCCCGCCGTGGACCTGGACGACGTCTCCGCCCTGGCCATGCTCATGACCTGGAAGTGCGCCCTCATGGGCCTCCCCTACGGCGGGGCCAAGGGGGGCGTCTGCTGCGATCCCACGGCCATGTCGCCGGGCGAGCTGGAGCGGATGACGCGCCGGTTCACCTCCGAGATCATCGGCATGATCGGGCCGGACAGGGACATTCCCGCCCCGGACATCGGGACCAACGAGCAGGTGATGGCCTGGATGATGGACACCTACAGCATGCAGCGGGGCATCACCGTGCCCGGCGTGGTCACCAGCAAGCCCCCGCTGCTGGGCGGCTCCCTGGGCCGTTCCGAGGCCACGGGGCGCGGCGTGAGCGTCGCCGCCGCCGAGGCGGCCCGCGCCATCGGCCTCCCCCTGGAGGGGGCGCGGGCGGTGGTGCAGGGCTTCGGCAACGTGGGAGGGGTGGCGGCCCGGCGGCTGCAGGAGGTGGGGTGCCGCGTGGTGGCGGTGAGCGACGCCCGCGGCGGCCTCTACCATCCCGAGGGACTCCCGCTGGCGGCCCTGGAGGAACACGTGCGGGCCGCCCGGTGGCTGGAGGGGTGCCCGGGCGGCGCGGCGGTCAGCAACGAAGACCTGCTGGAACTTCCCTGCGAGATCCTGGTGCCGGCCGCCGTCGGCGGCGTGATCACGGAGAAGAACGCGGACCACGTGCGGGCACGCCTCATCGTGGAAGGGGCCAACGGCCCCACCACGCCGGCGGCGGACGCCATCCTGGGGGGGCGGGGGGTGACCGTCATCCCCGACATCCTGGCCAACGCCGGGGGCGTGATCGTCTCCTACTTCGAGTGGGTGCAGGACCTCCACTTCCACTTCTGGGATGAGGCGGAGGTGAACCGCCGCCTGCGCGACGTGATGGTGGGCGCCTACGCCCGCGTGGCCGGGGTGGCCCGGGACGCGCAGGTGGACCTGCGCACCGCCGCCCTCATGGTGGCCGTCTCCCGCGTCGCCCAGGCCAAGGCCCTCCGCGGCCTGTACCCGTAGCAGGCCGCTGAAAAGGGCCCATCTGCGGCGTTGGCGGGCTCGCGCGCTCGCTGCGGCGTACCCGGAGTACGCCTCACTCGGCGCATCGCCCGCCGCCTTGCACCTGGGCCCTTTTGAGCGGCCTGCCCGGTACACCGGCGCCCTGCTGGGTTCAGGACGGGCGCTGGCGCGCGCGCCGGCAGCCTGGCCGGCCTACTCCGCATTCCGCAACCCGCCATCGATGGCAACGATGGCTGGGGGCACCTGCCCTTCCGGCCGCTCCGGAGATTGGCATACCGGGACGGGCCCCAACCCTGCGTGCGGCGTTCGAGGGCAGGGACGAAAGCCAGTCGCCTTGCGGCATGCGCGCTGGCCAGGCAGGGCCGCGGCTCGCGGCGACGAGGGGATTATTGGTTCGACGGGGTGACGTCCGTGGGGGTGATGGTGAGGATCGCCCGCGACGCGATCGTGATGGTCCGTTCCGTGGCCTGCCTGGGCGTGCGGACGAGCACGTGGTGGGAACCGGGGGACACGGAGGCGGCGCCGAGGCCGCCACTCAGGCCGACCGGCTCGCCGTC
>DASPOZ010000485.1:0-8076 GCA_035625755.1 Candidatus Sulfotelmatobacter sp. | reverse complement strand
GTCCCCCGGCGTGTTGGCGGCGCCGAACCAGTGGAGCTCGACGGCCTGTCCTCCCAGGTCGATGTAAAGGGAGTCGTCGAACACCATGGCAGGCGTGCGCGGCGTCACCCCATCGAAGATCGTGGGGTCGTTGGCGACCGCGGGCAGCATGAACTCCCACTCCTCCTTCAGGTAGGGCGTTCGCGCCGCCGTCTCGCGCTGCTGGATCACCAGGGCCTCCGCCGGGAAGGCGCAGTTGCCGAAGGTGTGGTCCGCGTGGTAGTTCGAGTTCACGAGGTAGCGGATGGGCCTGTCCGTCACCTCGCGCACCCGCGCCTGGATCTGCCGGGCCATGGGGATGGAGATGTGGGCGTCGATCACCAGCACGCCCCTCTCCCCCACCACGAAGCCCGCGTTGTCCACCCCGGGGATGGAGCTGAGGAGAGCGTAGACACCGGGCGCCAGTTCCTTGGTGGAGAGGATGCAGCCCGTGGGATTGAGCTTCCACACCACGAAATCCGGCGGGAAATCCGCCCAGGAGAGCATCTTCGGCCTTCCGCTCATAAGCCTCACCCTCCGTCCGTTCCCGCACGTTCTTCGTGAGGCCGAACGATACCCTCACCCGCGCCCTCTCCCTCCTTGGAGGGAGCGGGACACATGATCTCTCCCTTGCCCCCAAATGGGGAGAGGGGTGGGGTAAGGGGCAGAGGCGGCTTTCAGCCGCGGCGCTCGCTGAGGCAGCGGAAGGTCTTCTGCACGTTGTAGCGGTGGCGCGCGGTCTGGGTCTTCGCCAGGCGGTCGCTGGAGGGCAGGGCGTACTCTTCCCAGAGCGGGGTGCGCTCCAGCGCATCCTGGAGCGTCCAGCCGGCGCTCAGGGCCCCGTTCACCGCGTTGGTCACGCGGGCGTAATAGGTCATGTCGCGCCACAGGACGGACGCATCCGAGAGGGGGGAATGGGCCGGGACGAGGGTCTCCACCTCCAGCGTCCGAACGAAGCGGGCGAGCGTCTCCATGAAGGTGGCGGCATCGCTCTCCAGGGCCAGGCTGAAGGTGCCTCCTCCCGTCATGTTCCCCGTCCAGGCCGCCTTCGCGCTGGGGACGTACGTGATGGTGTCGCCCGGCGTATTGGCGGGCCCGAACCAGTGCAGTTCGACGATCTGGCCGCCCAAATCGATCTGGAGGGCGTCGGCGAAGACGAGGTCCGGCGGGCGCAGCGTGACGCCGTCGAAAGTCTCCCGCTTGCTTCCCACGCAGGGCAGGAGAAACGCCTTCTCCTCTTCCAGGTAGGGTACCCGTGCGGCCGTCTCGCGGTGCTGGACGACGATGGTCTCCGCCGGGAACGCGCAGTTCCCGAAGGTGTGGTCTCCGTGGTAATTGGAGTTCACCAGGTAGCGGATGGGCCTGTCCGTCACCTCGCGTACCCGCGCCTGGATCTGCCGGGCCATGGGGATGGAGATGTGGGCGTCGATCACCAGCACCCCCTTCTCCCCTACCACGAAGCCCGCGTTGTCCACGTTCGGGATCGACGAGAGTAAAGCGTAGACGCCGGGCGCCAGCTCCTTGGTCGCTAGCGTGCACCCCGCCGGATCGAGAAAGAACGGGGGGAAGTCCGCCGGGAAATCCTCCCAACCCAGGACCTTCGATTTGCCGTTCACGGGAACCTCCTATCAGCCGCCGCGAAGGCGCCCCGGCATCTGCGCAGGGTGCTCAAGAGGCGCACCAACCATAGACCAAATCCCCCCGTCCCCCCCTTTGCCAAAGGGGGGCGGAGGGGGGATTTTGCAATGGGGAGGTGGGCATTTTCGGCGGCCTGCTAGCCCATCACGATCGCCGCCCGGCCGGTAATGCTTCCCGCCTCGAGCCGGGCGTGCACCTTTTCCGCGTCTTCGAGGCGATAGGTCTCCGTCACCAGGGGCCAGACCTCCCCGCGGGCGCAGAGCTCCAGAGACTCCACGATCTCTTGCGTGGTGAAGGCCCGGCTGCCCATGATCTCCAGCTCCCCGTTGAGCAGCCGGGCGGCCGAGGCGCGGAAGGGCTGGGGCGAGTAACCCCCCAGGGTGACCAGCCTTCCCCCCTTCCCCAGGGACTCGACGGCGGCCTCCAGGGTGGAGACCTGGGAAACGAAGTCGATGGCCACATCCACCCCCGCGCCCCCCGTCAGCTCCCGCAGGGCCTCCACCACGTTCTCCCTCGAGGCGTCCACGGCGGCCTCCGCCCCCACCTCGCGGCATGTGGCGAGCTTCCCCGCCGCGATGTCCACGGCGATGACGCGGGCGTGGGCCCAGCGGGCCAGCATGATCATGTGGATCCCCAAACCGCCGCCCGCCCCGAAGACGGCCACCGTCTCCAGCGGCGCGATGCGCGCCCTTCGGACCACCTTGTAGGGCGTCGCGATGGCGTCGCAGATGACGGCGGCCTCGGCCGGATGCTTCTTGTAGTCGATCCCATCGGGCACGCGGACGAAGTTGCGCGCGGGCAACTTGATGTACTCTGCGTAGCCGCCGTCCACCTGGCGGCCCACGAAGCCGGCCAGGTTGTCGCACAGGGGCTCCCGGTTCACCCGGCACCAGCGGCAGTGCCCGCAGGAAAGGTAGGCGTGGAGGGTGACGATGTCCCCCGCATTCAAGCCCTGGACCCCCGGGCCGGCCTCCACGATCTCACCCAGCACCTCGTGCCCGATGATGATCGGGTAGTTGATCGCTACCCGGCCCGCCCGGGCGTGGTGGATGGTGAGCCCGGAGCCGCAGGCGATCACCCGCGCCACCGCCTCGCCAGGCCCCGCCCGGGGGTCCGGGCGCGTTTCCATGACGAACGGTTCATCCTTCTTGCGGAGCACCATCGCCTTCATCGGCGTGTCCTCGGCGGCCGCGCCGCCATCCAGGGAGTGCAAGAACGCTCGGTCGGGAGGCCGGAAGCATCCCCGCGGAATGTAGCAACGATCTACACCCGCCGCAAGCCCAAGCGGCGGCGCCCCCCTTGGTATCGCTAACTGGCGCCTGAAGCCATCGGAGAATCTACAGTCCGAGGTAGGCCTTCTTGAGGCGGTCATCGGCCAGGAGGTCGCGGGCGGGGCCGGCCAGCACCAGGCGGCCGTTCTCCAAGACGAAGGCGCGGTGGGCCACGGCCAGCGCGTGCCGCACGTTCTGCTCCACCAGGAGCACGGTCACCCCCGCCCGGTTGATGGCCCTCACGGTCTCGAAGATGGTGCGGACGAGGATGGGGGCCAGGCCCAGGGTGGGCTCATCCAGCATCAGCAGCTTGGGCCGCGCCATCAGGGCGCGGCCGATGGCCAGCATCTGCTGCTCGCCGCCGGAGAGCGACCCGGCGAGCTGGCTCTTCCGTTCGGCGAGCACCGGGAAGAGCGTGAAGGCCTGCTCCAAGCTGCGATCGCGCGCCGCGCGGGCGCCGGCGATATGCGCGCCCAGCAGCAGGTTCTCCAGCACGGTCATGAAGGGGAAGAGGCGCCGCCCCTCCGGCACCTGGACGATGCCCAGGTCCACCCGGCGGTGGGCCGGAACGGCCCCCAGGCCGGCGCCTTCGAACGCCACGCGCCCGCCGCGCGGGGCCAGGATACCGGAGATCACCCGCAGGGTGGTCGTCTTGCCAGCGGCGTTGGCGCCCACCAGGGCCACGATCTCCCCCTGGCGCACTTCGAATCCGATGCCGTGGAGCGCCTGCAAGTCGCCGTAGAAGGCGTCGATCCCCTCGAGCCTCAACACAGCTTAACCCCTTCGGGGTAGTTCCCGGTTCCCGCTTCCCGCTTCTCGGTTCTCCCGATCCGCCGAGGCGTCATCCGCTCCGCGGACGGTGTCCGTCGTCCGGAGAAGCAGCACTTAGCAGCTTGCTGAAAACCCCCCGCAGGCTGCTCAAAAAGGTCCAGATGCAAGGCGGCGCGCGATGGGCCGAGTGAGGCGTACTCCGCGTACGCCGCAGCGAGCGCGCGAGCGCGCCAACGCCGCAGATGGGCCTTTTTCAGCAGCCTGCTAGCGGCGCTTGTAGCGCCCCATGAGCTCCGTCTGCCCCAGCACGTGCCCCTCCATCGCCTTCAGCAGATCCGCCTTCGTCCTGCGGGGAGGCAGTTTCAGCTCGCCATCCAGGGCGTAGAGCTTGAAGAAGTAGCGGTGGGCCGGCCCGGGCGGGGGGCACGGGCCGCCGTAGGCCACCCTTCGGAAGTCGTTCACGCCCTGCGTGCCGACATCCGGCACGGCGTCGCGCGCCGCCACGCCCTCGGGCAGCTCGCGGGCCGCGGGCGGCACGCCGTACAGCACCCAGTGCACCCACGTCCCCACCGGCGCATCCGGGTCGTCCACGATGAGCGCGAATTCCTTGGTGCCCGCCGGCGGGTCGGACCAACGGAGGATGGGCGAGCGGTCCGGCCCGTCGCACGTGTGCTTCACCGGGATATCTCCGCCCGGGGCGAACGCCGGGCTCTTCAATTCAAACGCCATGGCACTCCCTCCCACGAGTGACAGCACGATGCCAGCGATGAGGGGAACCATCCTACGAGGCCGCTGAAACATTCGCTGTTTCACAGGCTGCTCAAAAAGGTCCAGATGCGAGGCGGCGCGCGACGCGCCGAGTGAGGCGTACTCCGGGTACGCCGCAGCGAGCGCGCGAGCGCGGCAACGCCGCAGATGGGCCTTTTTCAGCAGCCTGTAGCTACTCAAGGGCGAACTCCTCTCCCAGATAGGCGTCCACCACCTTGGGGTCCCGCGCGATCTGGGCCGGCGGGCCCTCGGCGATCTTCTCTCCGTGGTGGAGGACGGCGATCCGCTGCGCCAGGCGCATCACGGCGGCCATGATGTGCTCGATCACGATCACGGTGAGGCCCTCCGCGTGCAGGCGCCGGACCAGCTCCACCATGGCCGCCAGCTCCGTGGGGTTGAGCCCGGCCATCACCTCATCCAGGAGCAGCAGGCGCGGCCGCGTGGCCAGGGCGCGGGCCACCTCCAGCCGCTTGCGCAGGCCGATGGGGAGCGACCGGGCCGGCATCCCCGCGCGGTCCGCCAGGCCGCAGGATTCCACCACCCGCTCGGCCTCCCGGCGCGCCTCGGCCACGGACCGGATCGGGGTGAGCGCCCCGATCATCACGTTGTCCAGCACCGAGAGATTGCCGAAGGGCTTCACCAGCTGGAAGGTGCGGGTGAGCCCCAGGCGGCAGATGGCGTGGGGCGGGCGGCCGGTCACGTCGTGGCCATCGAACACCACGCGCCCGCCCTCGGGCCGGTACGTGCCGGCGATCACGTTGAAGAGGGTGGTTTTGCCGGCGCCGTTGGGGCCGATGATCCCCAGCAGGTCCCGGGCCTCCACCCGGAGCGTCAACTCGCGCACCGCCGTAAGGCCGCCGAACCGCTTGGTCACCGCTTCAAGCGCCAGCAACCCGCACCTTCCGCGCGACGAGTTGGCCGATCCCCACGGCCAGCCCCTGGGGGAGGAAGCGCACCACCACGATGAGCACGCACCCGTAGATGATAAGATGGATCCCGATGAGCCCCGCCGCCACCCCGGAGAGCTTGGCCCGCAGGAACGTGTCCAGGGACGTGATGAGGATGGAGCCGTAGAAGGGCCCCATGGCCGATCCCACCCCGCCGATGATGGCGTTGAGGGCGAAGAGCACCGAGAGATCCACGGAGAAGACGTAGAACGGGTCCACGAAGCCCACGTACTGCGCCCAGAAGGTGCCGCAGATGGCGGTGAGCGCGGCGCTGATGGCCACGGCGGTCACCTTGAGCCGCCGGCTGGCGATGCCCAGCGCCTCGGCCGCGTCCTCGTCCTCGCGCACGCCGGCCAACTGGTAGCCCATGCGCGACGCCTCCAGGTACACCTGCACCAAGTAGACGGCCAGGGCCACGCCCAGCGTCAGGTACAGCCAGGCGGCCTTCTCGGTGAAGCCCATGCTCCAGAAGCCGGGCCGGAAGGGCACCGGGATGCCCTCCGACCCCTTGGTGAAGCCCCGCCAGCGGCTGGCCACGATGAGCAACACCTGCGAAAAGGCGATGGTGGCCAGCGCGAAGTATGGGCCGCGCAGGCGGTTGCTGAGGTAGCCGATGATCAGGCCCGCCCCCGTGGCCAGCGCGGCGCCCACCACCAGGCCGATCCAGGGGGAGATCCCCCAGCGGGTGCCCAGGAGCGCGGCCGCGTAGGCCCCCAGGCCGAAGAAGGACGAGTGCCCCAGGGAGACCTGCCCGGCGTAGCCGCCCGCCACGTTCCACGCCGCCGAGAGCGCGCCCCACATGAGGATCAGCACCAGGCTGTCCAGGAAGTAGGCGTCCCGCACGGCCAGGGGCGCCAGGGCCGCCGCGCCGAACACCACCAGGGCCGCCGCGTGCCGCCGCATCACACCCCCAGCGTCTCGGCGCCCCGCTGGCCGAAGAGCCCCGCCGGGCGGAAGACCAGCACCAGGATGAAGAGCACGAAGTAGAAGACCTCCTTCCAGGCCGTGCCGAAGACGTACGCCCCCACCACCTCCACGGCGGCCACGATGACGCTGCCCAGCAGGGCCCCCGCCATGTCCCCCAGGCCCCCCAGGACCACCACCACGTAAGCCAGCAGCACGAACTGCAGCCCGGCCGTGGGGTACGTGCTGTAGAGCGGGGACATGAGGACGCCGGCCACCCCCACGCACGCGATCCCGATGGACCAGGCCAGGCGGTACACCCGGTCCGTGTCCACGCCCATCAGGGTGGCGGCCTCCCGGTCCTGCGCGGTGGCGCGCATCACGCGGCCGGCGTGGGTGAGCTTCATGAAGGCGAAGAGCCCCAGGGTAAACCCCATGGCCACCGCGAAGGCCACGATCTGCGCCAGGTTGAAGGCCGCCTGCCCCACGTGCACCACCACCGAGCCGTACCAGGGCCGCACGATGCGATAGTCCGCCGTCCAGAGCACCAGCGCCAGGTTCTGCAGGGCCGTGGAGAGCCCCACGGTGGTGAAGATCTGCACGTTGTGGGACGCGCCGATCACCCCCCGCATCACCAGGAAGTAGGTGACCAGCCCCACCGAGAAAAAGAGAGGGATCGAGACGAAGAGGACGAGGTACGGGTCCAGCTTCCAGAGGGTGAACGACCAGAAGGCGAGATACATGCCGAGCATGAGGAACTCGCCGTGGGCGAAGTTCACCACGCGCATGATCCCGAAGATGAGGGTGAGCCCCACGGCGATCAGGGCATAGATCCCCCCCAGCAGGATGGTGGAGACCAGCAGTTGGGGCAGCGCGGCCATGTCACCCCCGGGCCCCGCCCCCTCACCCGTTCCCTTCCCCCCGCCGGGAGCGAGGGGAACCGGTGGAGCCCCTCTCCCTTTGGGAGAAAGAGGGCGCGGGTGAGGGTGCCGGGGGCGCGGCGAAGGACGGCGAGGAGACAAAACATCTGCGCCCCGGGACGGACCCAAGGCGCCGACACGGCCTTCCCACGGCCGAAGTGGTTACTTGCGCTGGTCCCAGGGGCCCAGCGGGATCCACTTGGCCCGCTGCGTGGTGAAGTTTTCGGGCCACACCGTCACCAGCTCGCCGTTCTGCCACTGCAGCATGTAGTGCTGCACCCGCTCGTTGGCGTTCTGGCCGTCGTCCGCGAACTTCGCCCCCCACCCGTTGACGGAGGCGCCCACGGGCAGGTCCAGGGCTATCACGGCCTCGCGGAACTTGTTCAGCTCGTCGGTCTTGGCCCGGTCCAGCACCAGCTTCAGCATCCACAGGCCGCCCGCCGCCAACTGGTGGCCGCCCAGCGGGTAGGACCCGGTGGCCTTCTGCACCGCGTCCCGGAAGGCGCGCTCGATCTGCTGCCCGTCGGGCCGCAGGGCGTCCACCTTGAAGCCGGGCCCCGGCTCCAGCAGGGCGAAGGGGCCGTTGCCGTCGGCCTTCAGGGCCTGGCCGAAGTCGGGCGAGCCGAACCCGCTGGCCCCCGCCGAGACCAGCGCCTTGAAGGTGAAGCTCTGCTCCCGCGCCTGCCGCCAGAAGAGGATGGAATCGTTGTTGCGGGCGATGGAAAAGACGATGTCGGGGTTGAGCTGCTTGAATTTCGTGATGACCGGCGTGAAGTCGTTGATGTTCTGAAAATTGTAGTACTCGAGGGCCAGCTCCGTCATCCCGAACTCTTTCTTGGC
>DASPOZ010000484.1:0-7417 GCA_035625755.1 Candidatus Sulfotelmatobacter sp. | reverse complement strand
CCGGAGCGGCCCGGGGGCGCGGGACGGTTCGCCCTGCCGGAGGAGGGCATCGACCTGGAGGCCGTGGAGCGCGACTTGATCCGCCAGGCCATGGAGAAGTCTGGCTGGGTCATCGCCCGCGCGGCCAAGCTGCTGGGCCTGAGCTACCGGACGCTGCAATACCGCCTGGAGAAGTTCCAGCTTCGCCGGGAACGGGACGAGCAGGCCGCCGCCCCCGGAGGCGCCGAGGCGTGACGCCTGCCGCACACCACGGAAGAAAGGAGGGGAGGGGATGGGGAGCGTCGTCAAGAAGCGGCGCAAGAAGATCCGGAAGCACAAATACAAGAAACTTCGCAAGCGGATGCGCCACCAGCGCCGCAAATAAGCCTGGGACCCGGCCCGCGCCCCCCCCGGCCGTCCGGCGGACGGCGGGGCCGGGTCCGCTCATCCGCCTTCTCAAGCCCCTCCAGGGTGGCCCACCCCTCTGCGCTCCAGGGGGGTGGGCCTTTAACCTTTTGGAGCAATTCCTGTCTAACTGGGCGAATGGGGGGCATGCGGCATGGAGGGCCAGGCATGGGTACCGTGGGTTCCTGCCGGTACTGCGGAGAGCCGAACCCTTATTCGGTAAGTCCTTAGGGAGGTCCGACCCGCTGTGGGGTGGGGCGGAAGCTGAATTATGGGTTGCCTGTGGGCTCATCTTCGGAGCACGTGGTGTTCCCCCGGTGCAGCGGAAGGGGGGCGGGCGGGGCGCGGGGCCCCGGCTCGCTTAGCCGGCCCGAGCGCGGACGTTGGCCCAGACCGACTTCGACATCATCGATCGCTGTCTGGCGGGCGACGAGGGGGCCTTCGATCACCTCGTGCGCAAGTATCAGCGCGAGGTCTTCCAGCTCGCCTACCGCATCACGCGCAACGGGGAAGACGCCAAGGACTTGGCCCAGGATGCCTTCGTCCAGGCCTACCGGTCGCTCAAGGGCTTCCAGCGGAAGTCGGGCTTCTACACCTGGCTGTACCGGATCACCGTGAACCTGTGCCTGAACCACCTCAAGGGGGCGGCGCGCGTGGACCCAGCGGAGGTGGACGACCGGGTGCCCGACACGCGCGAGCACGCCCTGGACGTCCTGACCCGGGACGAGCGGGACCGCGCGGTGGCCGAGGCCATCGCGAGCCTGCCTCCCCAGCAGCGGGCCACGCTCACGCTGCGCGTGCACCAGGGCCTCTCCCACAAGGAGATCGCCGAGGTGCTGGACTGTTCCGAGGGCACGGCCAAGGCGAACTACTTCCATGCAGTGCGCGGACTGCAGGCCCGCCTGGCCCGATTCCGCGACGTCGGTTAGCGCCATGGGAAGCGTGCGCAGGGGGCGGAAAGAGCGTTCGGCCGTTCGGCCGTTCGACCGTTCGGCCGTACCCTGGCTCGGGTTGGGCGAGCGGCCGAACTGCCGAACGGCCGAACTGCCGAACGCCTTTGCCCGGCCGGCGGGACGCTGATGGCTGAGGGCAGGAACGCGATGGATTGCCACGAGGTGGACGATCTGCTGATGGAGTTCCTGGACGGCGGGCTCGCGGCGGGCCCGGCGGCCGAGGTGCGGGAGCACCTCGCCGGCTGCGCCCGCTGCGCCGCCGTCCGGGACGACCTGCGCGCCGCCCTGGCCCTGGTGCACGCGGACGTGGTGCCGGAGCCTCCGCCCGGTACCTGGGAGCGGTTCGCCCTGGACGTGCGGGAAAAGATCCGCCGGGCCGAGGAGGCGGAGCCGGCCGGCCGCGCGGCCCCGGCCGGCCCCCCGCCCCGGCAGCCCCGGTCCGCCCTGGCCGGTGCCGGCCTCTGGGGGCGCGTGTTCGGCCGGTTGTCGTTCGCGCCGTTCCCGCCGCTGGCGGCCGCCACCGCCGTGGCCGTGCTGCTGGCCATCGGCGTGATCCGCATGCAGAGGCCCCCGGAAAGCACCTTCGACCCGGGGCACGACCTGGCCCTGGCGCAGGACCTGGAGGTCCTGCGTGCCGTGGACCACCCCGAGGACCTGGACGTGATCGAGCGCCTGCCGGCCCTCCTCGCCATGGTGCGGCGGGGCGCCTGAGCCGATGGGCGGCGATGGCGCTGACGGAGTACATCATGGCGGTTATCCTGGCGGCGACGGTCGGTGCCCGGCCGGGGCAGCCGGCCCAGCCCGGCGAGACCCCGCCGGACGTGGACGCGCGCCTGATCGCCGACCTGGAACTGATCCGCATGCTCGACATGCTGCGCGACCTGGAAGCCATCCGCCAGATGGACGAGATCATGGGGCCCGTGCGCACGGAGCAGAAGGGCCGCCCGGGGAAAGCCCCATGAGGCCGCGGTGCCCGGTGGCGGTGGCGGTGCTCCTGGCCGGGATGGCGCTGGCCGCGCCGGCGGCCTGGGCGCAGGGCCAACAGTCTCCCGCCCCGGGGGTCCAGGGCCTCGGCCAGCTCTCGCCGGAGGAGCAGGCCCGCGTCCGCGAAAACCTCCAGCGCTGGCAGCAGATGTCTCCCGAGGAACGCCAGCAGCTCCGGGAGCGGTTCCAGCAATGGCAGCAGCTGCCGCCGGAGCAGAAGCAGGCCCTCCGGGAGCGCCTGCAGGAGTTCCGCAACCTGCCGCCGGAGCAGCGCGAGCGCGTGCTGCGCAACTGGGAGCGGTGGCAGCGGCTGCCGGACCCGGCCAAGAAGGCCATCCGCGAGAACCTGCAGCGCTGGCGGACGCTGTCGCCGGAACAGAAAAGCGAGCTGCGGCGGACGTGGCAGGGCATGTCTCAGGAGCAGAAGAAGGACCTCCGCGAGCGGTTCCAGGACCGGTTCGAGGACCTTTCGCCCGAGCAGAAGCGGGCCCTGCGCGACCGCTTCCAGAGCATGACCCCGGAGCAGAAGGGCCGCCTCCGCCAGGAGTGGAAGGCCATGTCGCCCGACCAGAAGCGCCAGCTCCGCGAGCGGTGGGAGGGGCTCTCGCCGGAGCAGAAGCGGCAGTTCCGCCAGCGCCTGGAGGAGCGGAAGGGTCTCCGCGACCGGAGCGAACTGGACCGCGGCGAGGGCCCGGACCGGTTCGAACGGTCGGACCGCAGCGCCTCCGCCGACCGCCCGGACCGGTTCGACCGCCCGGAGGGAGCGGGCTGGCGTCAGCGCGGCTTCGAAGGCGGTCGCGGCCGCTAACAGGTTCTCGACCTCACCTCTGTCCCTACGTTTTTTCTCGCCCCCGCTCCGTCTCCATTGGTCTCGACCTCCGGACCTTCTGCCCGCGGCTGCGGGCTGACGGCCCTCCCGGCGTGTGCTACCATGCCGGTGTGAAGGTCTCGGCGCGCCGGTGGGTGACCCTGGGGGCCATCGCCGTGGTGTTGGTGGGCCTCTGGCCCCTCGTCCGGGATGCTGCCCTCGCCCTCGCCCTCATGGGACATCTCGCGCATCCCCTCCAGCCCGGCCCCCTGACGCGCTGGACGGCCGGGCCGGCCCGCGAGGACCTCACGGTGCCGTTCGCCGCCAAGGGCCTGGCGGCCACCCTCTTCCGCCCCGCCGGCGCCGCCCGTGGTGCCGGCGTGGTCCTGATCCACGGCGTCAACGAAACGGGCAAGAACGACCCCCGCATCATCTGGGTGGCGGACCTGCTGGCCAGGGCCGGGTTCATGGTGCTCACGCCGGAGTTTACGGGGTTCAAGTCTCTCACGCTGCGGGCCAGCGATATCGACGAGATCGTGGCCAGCGTCCGCTTCCTGGACGCGCGCCTGCCGGGCCGCCGGCCGGACAAGGTGGGGCTGGTGGCCTTCAGCTACGGGGCCGGGCCCGCCGTGGTGGCCGCCGCCGAACCGGCGGTGCGGGACCGCCTGCGGTTCGTGGTCTCCTTCGGCGGGTACTACGACCTGGCGAACGTCATCACCTTCGTGACTACCGGCCGCTACGAGTATCGTGGGGAACGGGGGCAGCTCGCGCCCAACCCGTACAACCGCTGGATCTTCCTCAAGTACAACCTGGACCTCTTGGGCGACCCGGTGGACCGCGCCCTCCTGGGCGAGATCGCCCGGCACGAGGCGGAGCGGCCCCTGGCGGAGGCGGCGCCCCTGGCCGCGAACCTGACCAGCGAGGGAAGGGCGCTCTACGAACTGATGGGCAACCGCGATCCGGCGCGGGTGCCGGCGCTGCTCCGCCAGGTTTATCCGGAGGTGGCGGCCCAGATCGCCCGGCTCTCGCCTGCCCGGGTGGTGAAGGACGTGCGGGCGCACCTGTTCATCGCCCACAGCAACCCCGACGAATTCATCCCGTACACGGAGAGCCTCCGCTTGGCCGAGGCGGCACCCGACCCGGCGCGCGTCCACCTGGTCCTGCTGGGCGGCTTCCGCCACGTGCGCCCGGAGTTCCCCCCGCTCACGTGGGGCAGCCTCTGGAGTTTCTACCTGGGCGAGGGGCGCAGGATGTTCTGGTTTGTGTATCGGCTGCTGCGCGTGGGGGCGTAGCAGGCTGCTGAAAAAGGCCCATCTGCGGCGTTGGCGCGCTCGCGCGCTCGCTGCGGCGTACCCGAAGTACGCCTCACTCGGCGCATCGCGCGCCGCCTTGCATCTGGACCTTTTTGAGCAGCCTGGGCAAAGGAGAGCTTTTCTGCATCCTCCAGGGAGACGAGATGCCCGTAAACCGCCAAGACATGAACCGCCAGGGCATAAACCGCCAAGGCGCCAAGATCGCCAAGGACGCCAGGGCGGTGCCTGGCCCCGGTCTCGAGCGGCAGGCGCTGCAGCTCACCGTGACGGGGCTCGCCTTCCGGGGACATGGCATCGCCCGCACGGCCGAGGGCCAGGTGGTCTTCGTGCCCTACGCCGCGCCGGGCGACGTGGTGCGCGCCCGGATCGTGGAATCGCGGGGCGATTACCTGCGGGGGGCCATCGAGCGAGTCGAGGGCGCCTCGCCGGATCGCGTGAACCCGCCGTGCCCGCACTTCGGCCGCTGCGGGGGCTGCCAGTGGCTGCACGTGCGGGACGAGGCCCAGCGCCACTGGAAGGCGGAGATCCTGCGGGACCAGCTGGGGCGCCTGGGCGGGTTGCGGGATGTCCCCATCGCCCCCCTGGTGCGGCCCACCGGCGGGCTCGGCTACCGCACGCGGGCCCAGCTCCAGGTGCGGGAGGCGGAGGGGTGGACCCAGTTCGGCTTTTTCGCGCCGGCCTCGCACCGCGTGGTACCCGTGGGGACCTGCCCGCTCCTCCACTCGATGCTGAATGAGGTCCTGGAGGGCCTGGCCGCGCAGCGCACCCCGCCCCTGGGCCGGCTGGTGCCGGGCCTCCGCGAGGTATGGCTGCTGGCCAGCCCGCGGTCCGGCCAGTCGCTCCTCACGCTGGTGGGCCGCCGGGCGGAGCGGGCCTCCCTGCGGCACCTGTTCTTCGTGATGCGCGAGCGGGTGCCGCACCTGACCGGCCTCGTCCTGATGGGGGCGGGGGGGGCGGATCGCAGCCAGGCGGGACGGGCCGAGGCGGCCCCGCGTTTCCTGGACCGCTTCGGCGAGGGGCACCTCACCATGCAGGCCGGCGCCCACCGCCTGCGCGTGGACGCCGGCGCGTTCTTCCAGCCCAGCGAGGCCGCCGCCGAGGCGCTCATCGCCTCGGTCCTGGAGCTGGCCGCGCCGGAGGGCGGCGAGCGGGTGGTGGACCTCTACTGCGGGGTGGGCACCTTCGCGGTACCGTTGGCGGCGCGGGCGGCGCGGGTGGTGGGCGTGGAGGGCAACCCCCGGGCGGCCCGGGACGCCGAGTTCAACCTGCAGGCCGCCGGGGCAGGGGGGAAGGCCCGCGTGCTCTGCACGTCCGTCTCGCGGGCGGCGGCGTCGCGCGCGTGGGGCGATGGGGCCGACGTGGTGGTGGTGGACCCGCCGCGCCAGGGCCTCGAGGGCGCCGTGCTGGACGGCGTGGCCGGCCTGCAGCCGCGCCGCATCGTGTACGTCTCGTGCGACCCCAGCACCCTGGCCCGCGACCTCAAGGCCTTCGCCCGCCACGGGTATACCATCACCCAGGTTCGCCCCTTCGATCTCTTTCCCCAGACCTACCACATCGAATCGGTCTCGCTGCTGGAGTGGGCCGACCCCCCGCCCACACGCGGTTGACCCATGCCGCACGGCAGTCCGCCAGAAGAGGCCCATCCCGCCTGGGGCGGACAAGCTGGGGCGTTGGCGCGCTCGGACAACTTCCCTGTGAGGCCCTTGCCGCAGCGGTGGCGCTGCACCATAACCGGAGTACGCCCCAGACTGATGTCCGGTGAGTACCCCTACACCGCGCGCCGCCTTGCATCTGGACCTTCTTGGGCGGCCGGGGGAAGAGCGGGCTTTTCAGCAGCCTGTGAGAGTTCGGCGGGACAGGACGGAGGGGAGCGGCATGGAGATCAAGCGGATCGCCATCAATACCGGCGGCGGGGACGCGCCCGGCCTGAACGCCGTGATCCGTGCGGCGGTGCTCACGGCCATCAACCGGGGGTGGGAGTGTTACGGCATCCGGGACGGATACAGCGGCCTCTTCCTGCCCGAGGAATACCCCGACGGGGGCGTCGTCCCCCTCACGCGGAAGACCGTGCGGGGGATCACGCACCTGGGCGGCACCATCCTCGGCACGACCAACCGGGGCAACCCCCTGAAATACGCCACGCCGGACGAACAGGGCACGCTCGTGGAGCGCGACTATTCCGACAAGGTCCTCCAAGGGTTTAGGGCCCACGGCCTCGATGCGTTAATCGCCGTCGGCGGAGACGGGTCGCTTTCCATCGCCAGCGCGTTTCATCGGAAAGGCCTCCGGGTGGTCGGGGTCCCCAAGACCATCGATAACGACCTGGAGGAGACCGTGATCACCTTCGGCTTCGACACAGCGGTGTCCTTCGCCACTGAATGCCTCGACCGATTGCGCTCCACCGCCGAGGCCCACCGGCGGATCATGGTGGTGGAGGTCATGGGCCGGTACGCGGGCTGGATCGCGCTGAACGCGGGCATCTCCGGCACGGCGGATGTGATCTTGATCCCCGAGATCCCGTACGACATCGCCAGGGTGGCGGAGACGATCCGCGAGGTGGCGAAGCGGGGCCGCCATTTCGCCATCGTGGTGGTGGCGGAGGGGGCCCGCCCCCGGGGCGGCACGGTCTCGGTGATCGAGCGGGAGGCCGGGAGGGCCGAACGCTTGGGCGGGATCGGCGAAAGGATGGCCGGGCAGCTTCAGGAACTCACCGGCAAGGAGTCCCGTGCCGTGGTGCTGGGCCACCTGCTGCGGGGCGGCACCCCGACCACCTTCGACCGGCTGATCTCCCTGCGTTTCGGCGCGGCGGCCGTGCGGGCCCTGGCCGAGGGGCACTCCGGGGTGATGGTCGCCCTCGATCCCCCGACCGTACGGTACGTGCCCCTGGAGCAGGCCACGCGACGCCTCAAGGTGGTGCCCCTGGACTGCGACAGCATCCTCACCGCGCGCGACCTGGGCATCTGTTTCGGGGACTA
>DASPOZ010000483.1:0-15442 GCA_035625755.1 Candidatus Sulfotelmatobacter sp. | reverse complement strand
GGCTGCGGTGGGGTGGGTCGTGGAGGTGGTCCGGGCCGTCCCGCTCCTCCTGTTGATCTTTTTCATCTTCTTCGGGTTGCCCGCCATCGGGCTCAAGATCCCGACCTTCCCGGCGGCCGTGCTGGCCATGAGCCTGTGGATGACGGTGAACACCGCGGAGGTGGTGCGCGGCGGCATCCAGTCCATCCCGCACGGGCAGCTCGAGGCGGCGCGCTCGACGGGGCTTTCCGGCCTGCAGGCGATGCGGTACGTGATCTTCCCGCAGGCCGTGCGTCGGATGATCCCCCCGTTCGTGGGCCTCTGCACGATCCTCGTGAAGGACACCTCGCTGGCCGCGATCATCGGCGTGTTCGAGCTGACCCGGGCCGCGCAGGAGACCATCGAGCGGACGTTCCGCTCCTTCGAGATCTACCTGGCCGCAGCCGCCATCTACTTCGCCATCTGCTTCCCGCTGACGCAGCTCGCGCAGCGGGCCGAGGCGCGCCTCCAACGTCCCTAACAGGCTGCTGAAGGCGGCCCATCTGCGGCGTTGGCGCGCTCGAACACCTCTCCCCGCTCCCCCGGCGGCAGCGGGTGGGCTGCGCCGTACGGACCAAGTAGGCCCCGGGCCTCGCCTCGCGCGCCGTTTTGCGCCTGGGCCTTTTTGAGCAGCCTGGATCAAAACGGGTTTTTCAGCAGCCCGCTGGGCCGGGGGCGACGCGCGATGGTGGGCACCGAATGGGGGCCAACCGATGGATCGGTGTGGCCCGGTGATCGGACCGTGGGGCGATGTGTTGCGCACCCGGGCAAGCGGACCGATGGCACGTACGGCCGTGGGACCGGTGAGGACGACCCACAAGACACCACGGGCGCCGGGCGTGGCCCCGGCGCCCGTGTGGCCCGGGTGTTAAAGCAACACCATGGTCCGTGCGTGGCGGCGGGGCGCAAGCGCCCCAGGGCGCCACCCGCTCCCGAGGCAGCGCGGAGAGGCATCGGGCGTTTTTTCGACAGCCTACGGAGTCCGGCGGCGGCGCCTTCGGGCCATGACGCCCAATCCCACCATACCGGAGCCGAGGAGGAGGATGGCGGATGGCTCGGCGACGAGGAGAGGCGTGTTGCTCACGTCCCCTCCCAACAATAAATCGCTCGTGAACGAAGTCGGCGGAACGGGGCTTCCGGAGACGACGAACTGTTGGGAGAGCAACCCCGAGTATGGGGTGGCGCCACCTGAAAGCCCCCAATTCGCCGCTAAGGCGTTCAGCTTCGTGTCGAGGAAGATCCCAGTGACGATATCCCTGTCTTGGGACCCGGTAATCTGGAGATTGACCTGCTGAGTGAACGACCCGCTGAACAAGGTGGTGCCGTTGGGGATGCCGAGGCTGGGGGCGCCTCCCACCAGGGTGATGGACCCGCCGGCGGCGAAGTGCGACACGGGACCGGGGCCGGTGGAGAGGAAGTTACCCGTCGTCAGGTTCAGACAAGCGAATCCACCGCACGTACCGGTCAAGGCAACCGGGGGATTCGGAGTCGGCGTGGTGATGCCCACGGCGGAATCGACGCCGATTCCCGTTCCAACAAGGGGAGTGGTGCCTCCGGCATAGCTGTAGGTGCCGATGTTCGGAAAAATGAGGAAATCGAGGACGGGGCTGGCGGCCGCCGGGGCCACCATCGCCAACAGCGAAAGGCCTCCCGTAACAATGACGCCCATCGCTCTGGAGAGCTTCGCCGCCATCCATCACCTCCTGCAACTGGCTCGGGCGACCGCCCTTTGGGGCGCCCGTTCCAGATGAGGTCTGGACCCTTCGCGATCGCCTCTCACGCCGGTGGCCCGAAAAATAACGCCCCTGCCAGCCCGTGGTGGGCTATCGGGGGCGTCCGGAGGCAGCCAGAAAGTCGGGAGGGGCACGTAAACAGCCTGACAGGTATTCTTGCCGTGAATCGCCCAGGCACGAAACGCGGAACCCTTTGCATGAGCCGTTCCTAGGCATAGAATGGCCCCTGAAAAACCGATGGGACCGATAGGGTCTCATTATTTACCGGGCGTTAGGGTGGATGGTCGGTGGGAGGGTCGAACGCGCCCGGGTGCGCGACTGTCAGCGAAGGCGATACCGCACTGGTTGGCCGTTAGGTGCCGGGCCGATAAGGCGGCTAGACTCAATGAATTGGGAATGTAAGGTGAAGCGACAGCAGTTCGCGGCGTATTGTCTTCAGGTCCGACACTTGGTGCCCGGTCTTAACGACCGGCCCCGCGCGGCCCAGGGTGCAGTGAGACGGCTGTGCACAAACCCCTCCCCGCGTCCAGGCGAGCAGGAGGCGGGGTCAGCGCGTGCCGGGGGCGCAGGGGATAGGGGGGATCAGGGGAGCATTCTGGCGGGATGGGAGGCCCGGAAAGGGCGTCCCAGGATCCCAAACAGGGACCGTTGAGGGGCAGGAGGTACGCTGGTGGGATTGCCATTGGAAGGGATTCGGATCCTCGAACTCGGGCAGATCATCGCGGGGTGCTTCGGCACGATTCCGCTGGCGGACCTGGGGGCCGAGGTCATCAAGATCGAGCCCCATAAAGGGGACGCGGGGCGGATGCCTTCCGTGGGCAACCTGCGGGGGGAAAGCGCGCTGTTCCTGACCTTCAACCGGAACAAGCAGAGCTTCGCGCTGGACCTGAAGCGGCCCGAGGGCCTGGAGGTGTTCTACGACCTGGTGCGGCGCTCGGACGTGGTGGTGGATAACTTCCGGCCCGGCGTCCTGAAGCGGCTGAAGATCGACTACGAGACGCTCAAAGCCATCAACCCGCGCATCATCTGCTGCACCGTCAGTGGGTTCGGAGAGGAGAGCCCGTATCGGGACCATCCCTCGTACGACCTGATCCACCAGGCCATGACGGGGCTCATGAGCATCACGGGCGAGCCGGGGCGGCCCCCGGTGCGGGCGGGGATCCCGGTGGCGGACCTGGCGGGGCCCATCTTCGCCTGCAAGGGTATCCTCATCGCGCTGCTGGAACGGGAACGGACGGGCGTGGGGCAGCGCGTGGACGTGGCCATGTTCGATGCCCTCGCCGCGCTCCTCACATACATCGCCACGCTGTACCTCAGCCAGGGCGAGGTGCCGCCGCCGCCCGGCTCGGCCCACGAGTACATGGTGCCGTACCAGGCCTTCCAGACCGGCGATGGGTACCTGGTGATCGCCACGCGGGAGGAGGCCTTCTGGCGGAAGCTCTGCCAGGTCCTGGGCCGGCCGGACCTGGCCGAAGACCCGCGCTTCGCCACCAACGCGGAGCGGGTCCGGCACAAGGAGGAACTCCTCCCGCTCCTGGAGGCGGTTTTCATGACCAAGCGGACGGAGGAGTGGCTGCCCCTGCTGGCCAAGGCGGAGGTGCCGGCCGGGCCCGTGAACACGCTGGACAAGGCGCTGGACGACGCGCACCTGAAGCTGCGGGACATGATCGTGGGTTTCGAGTACCCAGGGGTGGGGCCGGTGCGTGCCCTGGGGAATCCCATCAAGCTCTCGCGCCACCCCCACGGCCGGTGCGACCCGCCGCCCACATTGGGCCAGCATACGGACGAGGTCCTCTCCCGCGTGCTGGACTATTCCACCGATCGGATCCAGACCCTGCGCCGGCAGGGGGTCACGCGCTGAGGAGGGGCAGGTCGCCGAAGGCGCGGGGGCGGAAGCTGCCCCGCCGAGAAACACCCGGAGGAGGGTAGGAACACCATGGGGACGAGAGACGGCATGGCGTGCGCGGCCATCGCGGCGGGGGCCTTGGTCTTCCTGTCGGGGGGCATGGCGCCCGCCCGCGCCGCCGAGCCGGTGCGGGTCTCGGCGGCCGTCGGAAACAACATGATGCACACGCCCACCTTCGTCGGCGTGGAGAAGGGCATCTTCCTCAAACACGGGATCGACCTGAAGCTCCGCGTCCTCATGACCGGGATGGAGATGTCCAAGGCCATGCAGGCCGGCGAGGTGCAGCTCGCGGGGGCGGCCATCTCGAACTTCCCCGTGGCCATCCAGCAGGGGCTGGAGGCCAAGGCGGTGGTAGGGATCCTGGGGGACGCGACGACGGCCTTCTGGGACGGCACGTTGAGCATCACCGCCCGGGGCGGGGCCGGGATCCGCAAGATCGAGGACCTCCCGGGGAAACGGATCGCCGCGGTGACGGGGGGCGGCGGCGACGAGTACGTCCGGCTCCTCTTCAGCCGCCACAAGCTGCCGGCCGACAAGGTCGTGCTGCTCAACATCGGGCCGGGCAACCAGATGGGGGCCCTCCAGCGCGGGGACGTGGATGCGGTGGCCACCTGGGAGCCGTACGGCACCCTGATCCTGGAGAAGGTGCCGGGCGCCACGCTGGTCACCCGGGACGGGGGCGTGCTGAGCTACGCGGTGTTCATGCAGGCCACGACGCAGTTCCTGGAGCAAAGCCCCGGCCTGCTGGAAAAGTACGTGCTGGGCGCCGCCGAGGCGTCCCAGTACACCCGGCAGCATGCCGACGAGGCCGCCGAGATCGCCACCCGCTGGGTCTCCGGGCTGGAGGCGGACGTGGCGCGGAAGGCCATCCGCAACCTGCACTTCGATGCGCGGCTCAGCAAGTATTCCCTCCAGGCCTTCGACGAGTCGGTGAAGGTCCTGCTGGAGCAGAAGAAGCTGCGCGCCCCCATCCCGGCCACGCGCGGGATGGATCCCCGGTTCATCGAGAAGGTCATGCGGGAGCGCCCGGACCTGTTCGCGGACCTGAAGCCGGTTCCGTAGGCGGCGGTAGAGGACACGGCGAAAACGTGCGATGGCGAAACCGCCGGCATGCGAGCGCGTGAAGGCCCTTGCGCTCGCGGGAGTCCTCGGGGCGGCAGGATGTGTGTTCTCGCTCTACCCCTTCGGTGCCACACCCCTCACGGATTTCTCCCCGGGGAAGCTCTATCTGAACACCTTTCAGGGATTCCTGTACGATGGGTCCAACATGCCTCCCCCGGACCACGATGCCGGCGGTCGGGCGTCCGCCGCCCACGTCCGGCCTCTCGACCTCATGGGGGATCCTTCGCCCTCCGGCAAGATCGTCGTCGTTGGCCTCGGGATGTCAAACTGGACGGACGAACTGTGCGGTGCGGTTCGGCGACGCACGGATCCGTGTCCTCCCCATACATTCCTGGGAATGGCGGCCGCCGACGCCCGGGTGGATCACGCGTCCCTCGTCCTGCTGGACTGTGCGAGGAGCGGCTACGACGCCAAGAAATGGCTTGATGATTCTTACGGGAGCTATTCCCTCTGCATGAATGGTCCCCTGGCGTCCCGGGGTGTTTCGGAAGGACAAGTTCAGGTGATCCTGTGGAAGAATGCCAATGCCCTGGGTGGGGCGGGGCACACCGCCCTCACGCCCGCGCCCGGGCTTTCCCCTTCGGCGTACTGCGCAGCGTCGGCGCATGCCGCTGTCGATGCCTGCATCTACGAGCGGCATCTGGGGATGATGGTCCGGTACGCGAAGGCACGGTATCCCAACCTGAAACAGGTGTTCGTGCACACGCGAATCTATGCGGGGTATGCGAGCAGCCGGCTGAATCCGGAGCCCTACGCCTACGAGTACGGATTCGCGAACAAGTGGTTTGTTGCGGCGCAGATCCGCCAGCGGCGCACCGGCGCGGTGGACCCGACGGCGGGTGACCTGAGCGCTCGCGTCGCCCCGTGGGTCGGTTGGGGCCCGTACTTCTGGGCCTCGGGCGCCGAGCCGCGCCGGGACGGGCTGGGGTGGTCTCTGGCGGATTTCGAGGGGGACTACACGCATCCCTCGACGATCGGGGCGCGGAAGGTGGCAGCCCTGATGATGGACTTCTACCTGGCCTCGCCGTATGCTCCCTGGTTCCGCGCCTCCGGACGCTAGCGGGCTGCTGCAAACGGCCCAACATTTCTGCCCGCCTGTTTCCGGCCTCGGCGCTGCGCGGGGGATGAAGGAGGCTTGCGCGAGGATGCTCGAGGTCACGGACGCGCTGCGGAAGGCGCTTCCCGGGGCGGCCATGGGCATCCTGGTGATGCGCCGCGCCGGCAACCCGGCGGGTCACCCGGAGGTGGCCGAGCGGATCGAGCAGCTGGAGGGCGAACTCCGGGGCCGATTCGCCGACCGGAATGCGCTCCGGGCCCTCCCGGCCATGGCGGCATACGAGGCATATTACAAGCGGTTCAGGAAGACCTATCACGTCCTGCTGCAGCTCGAGTCGGTGGCCCTGAAGGGCAAGCCGATCCCCCGCGCGGGGGCCCTGGTGGAGGCGATGTTCATGGCGGAGCTCAAGAGCCTGCTCTTGACCGCCGGGCACGACCTGGAGGCCATTCGGGGCCCCCTCAGGCTGGATGTGGCGAGGGGCGGCGAACGCTACGTAGTGCTGAACGGCCAGGAGCAGCAGCTCAAGCCGGGCGACATGATGGTGGCCGACGCTGACGGCGTGATCTCCTGCGTGGTCTATGGCCCGGACAGGCGCACGCGGATCACGCCGCAAACCCGGGACGTCTTGTATGCGGTGTACGCACCGCCGGGGATCCCGGAGGACGCCGTGCGCCAGCACCTGCAGGACCTCCAAGCGAACGTTCGGCTCGCCGCACCGGCCGCCCAGGTGGAGGTGCTGAACGTTTACGGCACCGGGTGAGAAAAGGGACGAGGACGCGTCATGCCCAGTCACGTGATGGATTCGGCGGTCTACGGGGACCTCTTCGGGAGCGCGGAGGTGCGGCGGGTCTTCTCGGACGAGCACCTGGTGGAACTGTGGCTCCGGGTGGAGGTGGCGCTGGCCCGGTCCGAAGCCGCGGAGGGCCTGATTCCGCACCAGGCGGCGGAGGCCATCGCGCAGGCGGCCCGGCCCGAGGCCGTCTCCCTGGAGGAACTGCGGCGGGGGACGGCCGTGGTCGGCTACCCGATCCTGCCGCTGGTGCGGGCGATCATCCGGGCCTGCCCGGGGGAGATGGGCGAGTACGTGCACTGGGGCGCCACCACCCAGGACATCATGGACACGGCCCTGGCCCTCCAACTCACCGAGGTGCACGCCATCGTCCAGCGCGACCTGCGCCTCCTGGAGGAGGTCCTGTTGGAGCTCGCCGCGCGCCACCGCGCCACCCCCATGGCGGGGCGGACCCACGGGATGCAGGCCCTGCCCATCACCTTCGGTTACAAGGTGGCGGTGTGGGCCGCGGAGGTCCGCAGGCACCTGCAGCGCCTGGAGGCGTGCCGGAGCCACATCGCGGTGGGGCAGTTCGCGGGGGCGGTGGGCACCCTGGCCTCGGTGGGCCCGCGCGGCCTGGAGGTGCAGCGGCGCCTCTGCGAGGCCCTCGGGTTGGGGCAGCCGCCCATCGCGTGGCACACGGCGCGGGACGGCGTGGCCGCCTTCGCCTGCGTCCTGGGCCTGCTGGCGGCCACCCTGGGCAAGCTCGGGCAGGAGGTGGCCCTCCTGCAGCGGACGGAGATCGGCGAGGTGGAGGAACCGTACGCCCCGGGCAAAGGCGCCAGCAGCACCATGCCCCAGAAGCGCAACCCGATCCTGTGCGAATCCCTGATCGCCATCGCCCGCATCGCGCGCCAGGACGTGGCGCTGGCCCTGGACGCCATGGGGCACGATCACGAACGCGCCACCGGGCCCTGGCACGTGGAGTGGGCGTGCATCCCGGAGCTGTGCGTCCTGGCCGCCGGCGGACTGCGGATGGCGCTGGACCTCACCCGCGGCCTGGTGGTCCACCCGGACCGGATGGCCCGCAACCTGGAACTGGACGGCGGCCAACTCCTGGCCGAGTCGGTCATGATGCGCCTGGCGCCGCACGTGGGCCGTACCCGCGCCCACGATCTGGTGTACGACGCCTGCATGGAGGCGCACGCCCGACGCGCTCCCCTGCGGGACTGCCTGCTGGCGTCCGCCCCCATCCGGCAGCACCTGGACGCGGCGGCCATCGACGCGGCGCTGGACCCGGCGGGCTACCTGGGCCTCGCGGGGTCGTTCGTGGATCGGGTGGTGGCGCAGGCGCGCGCGGCGCAGGGGCGATAGGCCGTTCTGAATCCCCCTGCGGTCTCGGGCTGAGGCACGGAGAGATTCGGCGGCGTGACCATGGAGGAGTTGTTGGATGCGGCCGTGTGCGTGACGCCCAGCGGGCAGCAGGCGGCGGAGTACGCCGTGGTCCTGGAGGCCATGGGGATCGGTCACCGCCTGGAAGCGGCCGATGGCGGGTGGGCCGTGATGGTCGCGGCGGGGGACGCGGAGCGGGCCGCGCGCGCGCTGGCGGCCTACGATCGGGAGAACCGGCCCGGGCCTCCGGGGGAGCCGCCGCCGGCCGGGTACGGCCGGACCTGGGCCGGGGTGGCGGCGATGCTGGCGCTGGCGGCCTTCTATGCGGTCACCGGGCCGCGCGATGCCGGCGGCGCGTGGTTCGAGCGCGGCAGCGCCTCGGCCGAGCGCATCCTCGGCGGCGAGGTGTGGCGTACGGTCACCGCGCTGACGCTGCATGCGGACCTGGTGCACCTCCTCAGCAACGCCGTGATGGGCGCGGTGGTGATCACCGCCGTGGCCTGGTGGGTGGGGCCGGGGGTGGGCATCTGGCTGGTGCTGCTCGCCGGGGCGGCGGGCAATGCGCTGACGGCGCTTGCCTACGGCGCGCACCATGTTTCGGTAGGCGCCTCCACGGCCACCTTCGGCGCGGTGGGCATCCTGGCGGCGCTCCAGTTCGCGGCGCGGCGCCGCCGCCCGTGGACGCGGCGCAGGGCGTGGGTGGCCATCGGGGCCGGCCTGGCCTTGTTGGGGATGCTCGGGACCGGCGCAGGCACGGATATCCCCGCCCACCTCTTCGGCCTGCTGGTCGGGGGCGCGCTCGGAACCGCGGCGGCGTTCGCGCTGGGCCGGCCCCCCCGGCCCTTCGTCCAGTGGGCGCTGGCGCTCGCCGCGGCCGCGTTCGTTGCCGGCTCGTGGTGGCTCGCCCTGGCCGCGGCCACCCACGGCTAACCCCGGTCCCCCTCGCGGGTTTCCATGATGACTGCCTCCGAGGCCGCCGTCCCCGCCGCCGCAAGGCGTCGCCCCCCGCCTCCGGCGCGCGCTGCGGGTGGAAGCAGAGTTGGTGTTGACACCCTCATCCCGCAACTTATAGACTCCTGCCAACACCCGCCTGAACTTCGAGCTCCAACCTCCGGGAGAAGCGGCATGCCCCGGGCCCGTGGAGAGGCGCGGGGCTCCCGGGATGGCCTGCTCAGACCCCGACGGGGGGCGCCCCGCGCCCGCCGCCCACAGTTTCACGTCTGGACCGAACCTCGAGGTTCGCTCCGTCCGGGACACCGCCTGGCGAGCGGAAGGAGATGCCGAGATGCCCATCTACCTGGTCGAGCGGAACCTGCCGGGGATCACCATGGATCAACTGGCAGGGGCGCAGAAGGCCGCCATAGAGACGGGAAGGCGCATGAGCGCGGAGGGGAAGCCCGTCCGCTACATCCGGAGCACCTTCGTGCCGGGCGAGGCCCGCTGCATGTGCCTGTTCGAGGCGCCGAATCAAGAGCAGGTCAGGGAGCTCAACGAAAAGGCGAAGCTCCCCTTCGTGCGCATCGTCGATGCCCTGGACCTGACGCCATAGGCATCGGCACCGGCGTCTTGCGCGAGCGCGGAGGGGATGGTCTCCGGCCGGCCGACCGTCGCGTCCGGAGGCCTCGTGTGGGGTGTTGATGGCGCGCGCGCCTGCCCCTCTGCCAGTACGGTTCCGGACATGCCGCACGGCCCCGCGCATCTGGGCTGGCCGACGGCCCGCCATTCCCGGAGATGCGGGAAGATCCCCGGTGTTTTCGGATGCCCCGCCACCCCTAGACCATGCGGCCTGACCGTTCACTCAAAGGACGCCGCGAACCGTCACGGCTCGTGTCCCTCGTCCTCATGGGGGTCGTCTTCTCCGTCGTCTCCCTGGTGTTGTTCGCCCGCAGCATGGGGCGCGGGCTGGATCACGACGAGCACGCCTTCCTCGCGGGCGCCAAGCTGATCGCCGCGCACGGCCTCATCCCCTACCGGGACTTCCACTACCTCCACCTGCCCAACCTCCCCCTGGTGTACGCCGCCCTCTTTCGCTTCACCGACTACTGCCTGCTGGCGGCGCGGGCCTTCTCCGTGGTCTGCGCCGTGCTGACGCTGTGGCTGGTCTTCGCCACGGCGAGGGGCGCGTTCGCGCGGCACGGCGCCGGGGTCCGGTGGCTCATGGGTCTGGGCGGCGTCCTGCTCCTGATGACCAATCCGCTCTTCGCCTTCACCTACGGGAAGGCCTGGAACCACGATCTCTCCACCCTCCTGAGCCTGGCGGCGTTCCTCGCCCTGATCCACGGGGCCCGGGGGGAACGGACCGGGCGGTGGGTATTCCTCGGCGGGGCGCTCCTCGGGCTCTCCATCGGTACGCGGCTCACCTTCGTCACGGCGGCCGTGCCCCTGGCGGTCCTGGCCGCGCGGTCGCGGGGCCCGCTCGGGATCCGCACCAGGCTGCGCGCCGTGTGCTGTTTCGGCGGCGGGGCGGCCCTGGCGCTCCTGCCCGCCCTGGGGCTGTTCCTCCTCGCGCCGCGGAAGTTCCTGTTCGATATCGGGGGCTATCAACCCTTCCACACGATGTACTGGGATGCCATCGGCGAGGAGCGGTGGGGCACCATCCCCGGCAGGCTGTTCTCTCCCCAGGTCGTGCTCGGCGAGCCAGGCAACGTGGCCCTCCTGCTGCTCTTCGGCGGGGTCGTGGCCGCCCTGGGCCTGGCCGGGCCGCGGGGCAGCGGGGTGAGCCGCGTCGGGGCGGGGGGGGTCCTGCTCCTGTTCCCCTTCCTGCTCCTGGGGGCATTCGTGTCCAGGCCCCCCTGGTACCAATACTTCTACGCGCCGGTGCCCTTCCTGGTGGTGGGAATTCTCTACGGGCTCGCGGCGCTGGGCGCGGAGGAGCGCTGGCGAAGATGGGGGGCCGCGGCGTTCGCCCTCGCGGTCGTGGTGTCGGTCGCGGCAGGGTCCGGGGAGTACCGCGGCGTGCGAGATCTGGCGGCCCCCGACACGTGGGTACCGATGGTGACGCACCGGGCCGGGGTGGAGATGAAGGCCGCGGTGGGGCAGGGGAGGGTGCTCACCCTGGCGCCGATCTTCCCGCTGGAGGGCGGCGCGGAAATTTACCCGGAATTCTCCACGGGCCCGTTCATGTGGCGGCTCGGCCCGTACCTCCCGCCGGCACAGCGTCTCCGCATGGCCGTCGTCTCCGAAGCGGAATTGCCCGCGCTCCTCGCGGCCCGACCCCCGGCCGCCGTGCTGGTGGGGTTCGAGGGGGAACTGGAGGAGCCGTTGGATCTGATCGCACGCCGGCACGGGGCGCGCGTCTTCGAGCCCCTGGGAGGGGGGCAGCACGCCTGGATCGTGTCCCGCTGACCCGGGCGGGGCCGCGGCGGCCGCCAGCGTCGGCGCGCGCGTCCCGCCGTGTGGCCATGCCCCGCCTTCAGCCCTCCATGCGAATCTTCGCGGGCCTTCCAGCCCCGATCCCCACGCGTTACCCCACCGATCCCGTTCCTGCACCTAACAGACTGCTGAACAGGCCCAACTTTCCATTGCGGAATGCGGAATCGCGCGCCGCCTCGCATGCGGGGATCGGAGGACGGTGGGGTGGTCCACGCCGGGTCAGGGGACGAGGACGACCTTGCCGACGTGCTCCTGGCGCTCCAAGGCGCGGTGGGCCTCGGCCGCCGCCTGCAGGGGGAGGACCCGATGGATCACCGGGTCGATCCGGCCCTCCACGGCCAGGGCCAGGACCAGCTCCTGGTCCCGCCGGGTCGAAGCGCGGGCGCCGTGGATGTTGAGCTCGGCGCGATAGAGGAGATCGATGTCGATCTTGGCGAAGCGGCCGCCGTGCTGGGCGGCCGAGACCAGGGTCCCGCCCATGCGCAGGCACTGCATGCCCATGGGGAGCATCTCTCCCCCAACGCACTCCAGGACCAGATCAACACCCAGGCCGTTGGTCAGCGCCCGGACCCGCGCGGGGACATCCTCCTCGAGGTAATTGAGGACGTGATCGAATCCCAGTCGCATCAGCCGATCCGACTTCTCCATGGAGCCGGTGGTGCCGAAGATCCGCCGGGCCCCCGCGAGGCGGGCGATCTGCAGGGCCGCCGTGCCCATGCCGCTGCTGGCCGCCGTGATCAGGACGTCCTCTCCGGCCCGCAGGCCACCCCGGGCCATGGCCATGCGCCAGACCGTCGCGTACGACCAGAGGCAGCAGGCCAGCTTCTCGAAGGGAAGCGCCTCGGGCGCACGCAGGAGTTCCGTGTCTTTGCGGGCGACGTACTCCGCATATCCCCCGAAGCGCTGGTGGCCCGGCAGCCCCACCCGGACGCACAGGTTGTCGAGCCCCCGCCGGCAATACTCGCAGTGGCCGCACGCGGGACAGGTCATGGCCACGACCCTGTCTCCGGGCCGGAAGGTCTTGACCATGGCCCCAACGGCGGCCACTTCGCCCGCGGCCTCCCTCCCCAGCTGGAAGGGCAGCGGAAGAGGCGCGCGGCCCGGTGGCGGCGTGAGGAGGCCCCGGCGGTAGCGCAGGTCCCAGCTGTTCACGGAGGTGGCGCGCACCCGCACCAGGACGTCGTCCGGTTCCAGTTCCGGCAGGGGGACGTCAACGTAGCGGAGGACGGAGGGATCCCCGTACTCGAACAGGCGCACGGCCTTCATGGTGCGGGGAAGATCAAGCACGCCGGCGGGCATCTCTCACGGTCCCTGCGCTTCGCTGCCAAGCCTCCCGTGTGCCGCAGGGGAGGCCGCGGCGTGGGCCTCGCGGGACAACCGCGCTGAGGCCGATCCCCGGCGGGGCCTGCCGCGGCGTCAGCCCGCGACCCGGGGGCGCACCCGCTCCCCCAGGAGGCGCAGGGAGCGGAGGACGGTGGCGTGGTCCATGCCGGGCCAGTGCAGGCGGAAGATCATCTCGGTGGCGCCCGTGACGGCGGCGCAGCGGGTGATGGCCTCGGCACATTCGGCCGGGCCCCCCAGGATGAAACGGTCGCCCACCAGGTCGTCGAAGGGCACGGTCATGTCGTCGGCCTGGGGCAGCACCCGGTGCTGGCCCCAGCGGACGTAGGCCTGGTACTTGCGCTCCAGGAAGGGGCGCACGGCGTGGACGGCCTCGGCACGGGTCTCGGCCACGGCGATCTCGCGGATCATGGGCAGGTCGGCGGGGAAGGGCTTCCCGGCCGCGCGCAGGGCCTCGCGGTAGACGCCCATCTGGCGGGCGATGGTCTCGAGCTTGGCGTGGGGGTTGATGATCCACGCGTCGCCGAGGGCGGCGGCGCGGGCCACGGCCGCATCGTTGTTGGCGGCGATCCAGACGGGCGGGTGCGGCTGCTGGAGGGGGCGCAGGGAGAGCCGCGCGCCCGCGAGCCGACAGTCGGGTCGGTCCAGGCTCACCGCCTCGCCACGCCACAGGCGGCGGATCACGTCCAGGTTCTCCGCCAGGCGCGGCACCCGCTGGCCCTTCCCGAGGCCGAACGCCGCGTCCTCCTCCTCGCGATACCCCAGGCCGGCCCCGAAGATGAAGCGCCCGCCGGAGATCACGTCCAGGCTGGCGGCGTCCTCGGCCACCTGCACCGGGTTCAGGAGGGGGAGGAGGAAGATGCCCACCCCCACGCGCATGGTCCCCGCCTCGGCCGCCATCCGCGCCACGGCCGCCACCGGCTGGAGCATGGGGAAGGGATCCGAGAGGAAGTGCTGGCCGCTCAAGATGGTGAGGAAGCCAAGGTCCCGCGCCAGCCGCACGTACTCCAGCATCTCGGCGAAGCGGCGGGCATGGTCCTCGCCCGGGGCGAACTGGTTGGTCACGAACAGGCCGAAGCGCATGAGCCCCTCCTGGGTCCCAGGGTCTCTTCCTTTGTCGAATTGCTGGGGCATCATACCCCAGGTCCGGGCGACATGGGAACCCCGGCGTGAAGTGCGCGGTGGCCGGCCCCCCACCGGCTTGACTTTCGGTGCTGGATGTGAAAACGAATTCGGGGCCGCGGCACGGCGGGCGGCAACGCGGGCGGGCGCCCGCGCGGGGAGATCGAACGGCGGTTGTGGCTCCGAGGTCTCGCCGGCTTCCTGAGTCAGAAGTCCCTGGGCGGATGGTGGAGCGTTTTTCGGATTCGGCACACCGGGGAGGCGTCAGCATGAAACTGAAGGGGAGGACGGCTTTGGTCACGGGCGCGGGGCCGAACATCGGCCAGGAGATCTGCAGCGTCCTGGCCGCCGATGGGGCCAACGTGGCCTGCAACGATGTGGATCCGGCGCGCGCCAAGGCCTCGGCCGGGCGAATCGAAGGGGAGGGCGGGAAGGCCTTGGCCGTCCCGGGCGACATCACGGATCCCGCCCAGGTGAAGGCGATGGTGGACCGGGCCGTGGAGCACTTCGGGGGGATCGACATCCTGGTGAACAACGCCGCCGTCACGATCCCCAAGGGCCTCCTCCACATCAGCCTCGAGGACTGGAGACGGAACCTCGACATCATCCTGACGGGGACGTTCCTCTGCAGTCGATATGCCGCGGAGGTGATGGTGCGCCAGGGGCGGGGCGGCGCCATCGTCAACATCGCCTCCACCTCGGGGCATCGGGGCCGGGCCAACGCCCTGGCGTACTGCACGGCCAAGGGAGGGATCCTGAATATGACGCGGGCCATGGCCATGGATCTGGTCCCCCATCGGATCCGCGTCAACTCCATGTCGCCCACGAAGACGGGGGTATCGGTGGGGGGGTTGGAAGCCGAGGGGGAACGGGAGTTCGGGGAAATTCCGTGGGGGCGGCTCGGCCGGCCCAGGGACCAGGCGCTGGCCGTGCTCTACCTCGTCTCCGACGACGCCGACTTCGTCACGGGGATCGACCTGCGGGTGGACGGCGGGGCGCTGGCGACCTGGGGCGCCCGCACCAAGTTCGACCAGCCGGGTCGCCCGCGATGACGGCCGTGGGCATCGTGGGCCTGGGGGCCATGGGCCGGCCCATCGCCCGGCACCTCCTGCGCCGTGGCCACCAGGTCATCGCGTACGATACCCGGCCGGAGGCGGTCGAGGCCGCCTGCGCGCTGGGGGCCCGCGGGGCGGGCTCGCCCCGCGAGGTGGGGGCGCTGAGCGAGGTCACGCTGGTGATCGTGGCGGACGACGCCCAGGTGACCGAGGCGTGCCTGGGGACCGACGGGATCCTGGCCGGCGCCCGCCGCGGCTCCGCCATCGCCATCTTGAGTTCGGTGAGCCCGGAGACCTGCCGGGCGGTGGGAGGCCGGGCAGAGGTCACAGGGGTGCACGTGGTGGACGCCCCCATGATGCGCGGGGCGATGGCCGCGGAGGACGGGAATCTCCTCCTGATGGTCGGCGGTGACGCCCGCGTGGTGGAGCGGTGCAGGCCCGTGTTTCAGGCCTTCGCCCCCGACATCTGCCACTTGGGAGACCTCGGCCTGGGGCAGGTGGGGAAGTCGGTCAATAACTTGCTCCTGTGGGCCTCGATCGTGGCGATCTCCGAGG
>DASPOZ010000482.1:0-2590 GCA_035625755.1 Candidatus Sulfotelmatobacter sp. | reverse complement strand
CGGCGTTGGCCAGCAAGTCCCGGCTGGGCCCCTCCAAGACGATCCGGCCGTTCTCCAGCACGTAGCCCCGATCGGCGATCTCCAGGGCGAGATTCACGTTCTGCTCCACCAGGAGGATGGTGGTCTGTCCCCGCAGCGCGGCGATGGTTTCGAACAACCGTGTCACCAGCTTGGGCATGATGCCCAGCGACGGCTCGTCCAACAGCAACAGCGTCGGCCGCGACATGAGGGCGCGCCCGATGGCCAGCATCTGCTGTTCCCCGCCGGAGAGGGTCCCGGCCACCTGGGCCTGCCGGTCCGCCAGGATGGGGAAGAGCCGCCCCACCGTGGCCAGCAACTCCTGGGCCTCGTCGCCGGGCCGCGTGTAGGCCCCCAGCAACAGGTTCTCGCGCACCGTCAGGTCGCGGAACAGGCGGCGCCCCTCGGGGACGTGGGCGATGCCACGCCGCACGATGGCGTCCGGCTCGCTGGCGTCCACCCGCTCCCCCTCGAAGAGGATCCGGCCGGCCGTCGGCCGCACCAACCCGGAGATGGTGCGGAGCATGGTGGTCTTCCCCGCCCCGTTGGACCCGACCAGCGTGACGATCTCCCCGCGGCGGACCTCCAGCCGGACCCCCCACAGGGCCCGGATCAGGCCGTAGCCCGCGTCGATGCCGTCCACCAGCAGGGTCGGCCCTGGGCTCACGGGCGGACCGTCCGAGATGCCCCCAGGTAGGCTTCGACCACCTCCGGGTTGCGTGCGATCTCGGCCGGGGCGCCCTCGGCGATCTTGACCCCATGGTCGAGGACCACCAGGCGTTCGGCCACGCGCATGATGGCCCGCATGACGTGCTCGACCCACAGGATGGTGACGCGCAGCTCGCGGCGGATCCGCGCGATGAGGTCCATGGCGCGCCGCGTCTCGGTGGGCGTCAGCCCGGAGAAGGTCTCGTCCAGCAGGAGCAGGCGCGGCCTCGTGGCGAGGGCCCGCGCCAGCTCCAGTTGCTTCAGCTCCGCCAGGCTGAGCGAGGAGGCCGGCGCGCGGGACTTGCCCCCCAGCCCCACGAAGTCCAGGAGGCGGGACACGGCCTCGGCCACCTCCCCGTCCGTGAGGCCGGCGGCGCCGCCGCCGTAGACCGCCGCCACCTGCAGGTTCTGGGCGACCGATGCGCCCGCGAAGGGACGGACGACCTGGAAGGTGCGGGCGATGCCCAGGCGGCAGATCCGGTGGGGCCGCAGCCCCCCGATCTCCTGCCCCCGGAAGCGGATGGACCCGGCCGACGGGGGGATGAGGCCCGTGATGGCGTTGAAGAGGGTGGTCTTTCCCGCCCCGTTGGCGCCGATGAGGCCGACGATCTCCCCCTCGTCGACCGCGAAGGTCACGTCCCGGAGGACCTGGAGGCCCCCGAAGTGCTTGCAGACCCCTGCCAGCTCCAGCAGCGGCATGGCGGACCCGCCGGCCGCGCCTACCACCCGTGGGGCTCTTCCGCCAACGTCCCCAGCTTCTCCAGCTCCCCCCGCAGGCGCTTGAACGAGTCCGGGTCCAGGGGTTGGATCGGTTTTCGCGTGGCGCCCACCGGCCGGCCGAGGATCTCCATGGCCGCCTTGATGCCGGCCGGGTAGTTCACCTTGATGAGCTGGAAGAGGTGCGAGAGCTTGTGCTGCAGCGGCCGCGCCCGCTCGTAGTCTTTGGCGGCGCAGGCATCGTACACGGCCTTCACCAGGCGGGGGGCCACGGCGCCGCAGGCGGAGAAGGCGCCGGCCCCCCCCACGGCCATCCCGGGGAGGAAGTATTCCACCCCGGTGAAGACGGCGAAGCCGGGGCGGGCCTCCGACGTCAGGCGACAGGCCTCGGTGAAGTATTCCATGTGGAAGCCGGCATCCTTCAGCCCCACGAAGTTCGGGCAGCGCTCGATGAGCTCCACCAGGAGATCCGGCGTGAGGGTGACCCCCAACCGCTCGGGGAAGTTGTAGGCGATGAGGGAGATGTCCAGGGCCCCGGCCACGGTGGCGAAGTGGTCCCGAAGGGCGGGGCGCGGGGGCTGCCAGTGGTAGGGGGCGATGACCACCACCCCCTGGGCCCCCACCGACTGGGCGTGGCGGGAGAGGGCCACCACCTCGTCCGTGCCGGAGAGGCTCGTGTTGATGAAGACGGGCGCCCGCCCCGCCGCCGCCTCCACGGCCAGGCGCGCCACATCGCGCCGCTCCTCGGCGGACATGCTGATGTTCTCCCCGATGTGCATGGGGAGGCCGATGGCGTGGGCGCCGTGGCGGATGAGGAAGTCCACCAGCCGCTGCAGGCCCGGCCCGTCCACCCGGTTGTCCGCCGCGAAGGGCGTCACCGGCGTCCCCACGATGCCCCGAATCACGGTCGCCATGGACATTTGCTCCTTAGAAGGTTGCTGAAAACCCATTCCTGCCCAGGCTGCTCAAAAGGGTTCAGGTGCAAGGCGGCGCGCGAAGGGCCGACTGAGGCGTACGCCGGGTACGCCGCAGGGAGCGCCCGAGCGCGCCAACGCCGCAGATGAGTCCTTTTCAGCAGCCTGCTACTTCTGGTTGTAGTGCTTCAGCCACCATTGCGCCACATCGGTGCAGCGCGCGAACCACACCC
>DASPOZ010000481.1:0-17985 GCA_035625755.1 Candidatus Sulfotelmatobacter sp. | reverse complement strand
GCGTTGGCGCGCTCGCGCACTCGCTGCGGCGTACCCGGTGTACGCCTCACTCGGCGCGTCGCGCGCCGCCTTGCATCTGGACCCTTTTGAGCAGCCTGGCGGAGCGCGGCTTGGCAGGCTGCTGAAAAGGGCCCAGCATCTCTCCCCGCCGCCTCGGCGGCAGCGGGCGGGGCGTTGGCGCGCTCGCGCACTCGCTGCGGCGTACCCGGTGTACGCCTCACTCGGCGCGTCGCGCGCCGCCTTGCATCTGGACCCTTTTGAGCAGCCTGCGGAGCGCGGCTTGGCAGGCTGCTGAAAAGGGCCCACCGTCCCATTGCGGATTGCGGAATAACCGGCGCTGCGGCGTACCCGGAGTACGCCTCCAACCAACCTTCGGTGGGTCCCCCCTTCGGGCGCCGCTTGCGTTTCGGCAGGATGCTGGCCGGCGGCAGGGGGCGTGCGGGCTTAGGCCTTGACTTCCGTTGCGTCCCTGCTATCCTCAAAACTCCCATCAAGCCCAAAAGGACGCGGGGTTACAGGCCCCGTGGAGGCTGCCGCGATGACCTTCCAGGAACTGATCCTGGCCCTCGAAAGGTACTGGGCGGAGTACGGGTGCGTCATCCAGCAGCCCTACGACATCGAGGTGGGGGCAGGCACCTCGAACCCGGCCACCTTCCTGCGCGTCCTGGGGCCGGAACCATGGAACGTGGCCTACGTCGAACCCTCGCGCCGGCCCACGGACGGGCGCTACGGCGAGAACCCCAACCGCCTGCAGCACTACTACCAGTACCAGGTCATCCTGAAACCCTCCCCGGACGACTTTCAGGAGGTATACCTGGAGAGCCTCAAGCGCGTGGGCATCGATCCGCTGAAGCACGATATCCGCTTCGTGGAGGACGACTGGGAATCCCCCACCCTGGGGGCGTGGGGGCTGGGCTGGGAGGTGTGGCTGGACGGGATGGAGATCACCCAGTTCACCTACTTCCAGCAGGCCGGCGGCATCGAGCTGAAGCCCATCGCCGGCGAGATCACCTATGGCCTGGAGCGGATCGCCATGTACCTCCAGGGCGTGGACAACGTGTACGATCTGGTGTGGGCCAAGGGCGTGACCTACGGGGACGTGCACCACAAGGGCGAGGTGGAATGGTCCGTCCACAACTTCGAGGCGGCGGACGTGCCGCTGCAGCGCCAGCTCTTCGACCTCTACGAGAAGGAGTCCCTGCGGCTGATCGAGCGGGGCCTCGTGCTCCCGGCGTATGACTACTGTCTGAAGTGCTCCCACGCCTTCAACATCCTGGATGCCCGCGGCGCCATCAGCGTGACGGAGCGCGCCGCCGTCATCGGCCGCGTGCGCAACCTGGCGCGGCGGAGCGCCGAGGCGTACCTGAAGCAGCGGGAGGAGATGGGCTTCCCGCTCATGAAGGCCTGGCCGAAACACGATTGAGGATCGTTGATTGAGGATTGGTGATTTCGGGCTGGGGTACTGGGGTCCGGCTTCGAACCACGGAATCCTCAATCCTCAATCACCAATCGTCAATGGGGCAAGATGAGCAAGGAACTGCTGTTCGAGATCGGGACGGAGGAGATCCCCTCCGAATACCTCCCGGCGGCGCTGGCGGACCTGGCGGCCACGGCCAAGCGTCTCCTGGGGGAAGAGCGCCTGGCCTTCGGCACCGTGCGGACGCTGGCCACGCCCCGCCGATTGGTCCTCCTGGCGGAGGGGCTGGCCGAGGCCCAGGAGGACCGGGTGCGCCAGGTGGTGGGTCCCACCAAAGCGGTGGCCTTCGATGCCGACGGGAACCCCACCCGGGCGGCCCAGGGGTTCGCCCGGGCCCAGGGGGTGCCGGTGGAGCAGCTCCAGGTCCGCGTCCTGGAAAAGGGCGAGTACGTGGTGGCCGTGGTGGAGGAGCAGGGGGCCAAGGCCGTGGACCTGCTGCCGGGCCTCCTGGTGCGGCTCATCGGCCAGCTCTCCTTCCCCAAGTTCATGCGCTGGGGCAATGGGACCGTGCGCTTCGTCCGGCCCATCCGGTGGCTGCTGGCCCTGTACGGCGGGCGGCTGCTGGAGTTCACGGTGGATGGGGTGCCCAGCGGGAACAAGACCTACGGCCATCGGTTTCTCAGCCCCCGCTCCGCCCGCGTGCGCAGTTTTGCGGAATACCTGGAGACCCTGGAGGAGAAGCAGGTGATCGTGGATCAGGACCGCCGCCGCGACCTGGTGGTGCGGCTGGCCACCGAGGCCGCCGCCAGCGTGGGCGGCGCGCCCCTCCTGGACCCCGATCTGGTGGAGACCGTGACGCATCTGGTGGAGCTGCCCACGGTGGTGTGCGGCGGTTTCAAGCCGGAGTTCCTGGCGCTGCCGCGGGAGGTGGTGATCACCCCCATGCGCAAGCACCAGCGCTACTTCCCCGTGGTGGATGCGGGGGGGAACCTCCTGCCCCATTTCGTGGCCATCTCCAACATGTCCGCCAAGGATATGGAGCTGATCCGGGAGGGGAACGAACGGGTCCTGCGGGCGCGCCTCACGGACGCCGAGTTCTTCTACCGGGAGGACCGGAAGGTCCCCCTGGCCGACCGGGTGCCGGACCTGCAGGGCATCGTCTTCCAGGAGCGGCTGGGCACGGTCCTGGACAAGGTGGATCGGATCGAGGCCTTGGCGGCGCACCTGGCCGAGGCCATGGGACCTGACGCGGCGGCGGCCAAGGCGCGGCGGGCCGCCCGGCTGTGCAAGGCGGACCTGGCCACCACCATGGTCAAGGAGTTTCCCGAGCTCCAGGGGATCATGGGGGCCGACTACGCCCGTCTCTCGGGAGAGGACGCGGAGGTGGCCCGGGCCATCGAGGAGCACTACCGCCCCCGCTTCGCCGGCGACGCGGCGGCCGGCTCCACCCTGGGGGCCATCGTGGCGCTGGCCGACAAGCTGGACACGCTGTCGGGCTGCTTCGGCATCGGCGTGACGCCCACCGGCGCCGGGGACCCCTTCGCCCTGCGGCGGGCCGCCCTGGGCGTGGTGGTCACGTTGCTGGACCGGAAGCTGGCGATCCCCCTGGCGCCGGCCGTCCGGCGGGCGCTGGCCCTGCTCGGGGCCCGCTGCGTGCGCCCGGCAGCCGAGGTGGAGCGCGAGGTGTTGGAGTTCCTGCGCGGCCGGCTGCACACCCTGCTGCAGGAGCGGGGCATCGCGGCGGACCTGGCCGACGCCGCCCTGGCCGCCGGGATCGACAACGTGCCGGACGCCGCCCGGCGGGCCGAGGCCCTCATGGGCCTGCGGAAGGAACCGGACTTCGCGGAGCTGGCCGTCACGTTCCGCCGCGTGGTGAACATCCTGCCGCCTGGGTTCAGCCGGCCGGTGAACCCCCAGCAGTTCGTCGAGTCCGCCGAACGGGCGTTGCACGGGCAGACCGCGGGGCTCCGCGCCGAGGTGGCGCCCATGCTGGCGGCGGGGGAATATCTGCGGGCGCTGCGCCACATCGCGGCCCTGCGGCCGGTGGTGGACATGTTCTTCGACGAGGTCCTGGTGATGGCCGAGGATGCCAACCTGCGCGAGAATCGCCTGGCCCTCCTGGCCGAGGTGGCGCAGCTGTTCGCCCGCATCGCGGATTTCACGCGGATCGCGGTGGCCGGCTGACCCGTGCGCGCCCAGCGCCCCCCCTCCCTCCCCGGCAGGATGCCGGAGAACCCGTACTCGCGCAGGCTGCTCAAAAAGGCCCAGATGCAAGGCGGCGCGCGAGGCGAGGCACGGGACGTACTGCGGCCGTACGTCGCAGTGCCGCGCGAGCGCGCCAACGCCCCGCCCGCTGCCGGCGAGGCGGCGGGGAGAGATGTTGGGCCTTTTTCAGCAGCCTGCGGGGGGCCCCGCCGTGGCTGAGGCCCGCCCGGCGCCCCGGCCCGTGCCCGGCTTCCCCGAGCTAGCCGATGCCGCCGCGGCCTGGGCCCCCGCCCCGGGCCAGGGGCCGGAGCAGGAGATGCGGCACGCCGCAGGCACGTGGGCGCCCCTGATCCCCTGCGACAATCCGACGTGCCGGGGCGGCGGGTTTGACCTGGTGTCCGTGGTGGAGCGGATGGTGTCGTTCCGGGAGACGGAGAAGGCGGGCATCCTGGTCTGCTCGGGCTGGGAGGGCGACGCCGCGCCCGATGCGGGTGAGGGCACGCCCTGCGTGCGGACCATCCGGTACCGCCTGGCGCTGGCCTACCGGGCGCCGTCGCCTTCGGTCCCCGCCGGGCCATCGGGGGGGTCGCGGAAGGCCCCCAGCGGCCCGGCGGACACGCCGCGCTGATGCCCCGTTCGCTTTTCTGACTGCCGACGGTCGACGGTCGACCGTCTAAGTACAATAGCGACCCACTGAGCGTGGGTCGCCCTATCGGTGATCGGATGCCCACCCGGGGCACGTGAAGGAGAAGCCACATGTTCGGCCTGGGATTGCCGGAACTCCTGATCATCCTCTTCCTGGCCCTGCTCCTGTTCGGGGCCAATCGCCTCCCGGAGATCGGGAGTTCGCTGGGGAAGGCCATCCGCGGCTTCAAGGAGAGCACCGACAAGCCGGAAGAATCGAAGCCGCAGGTGACGCCGGGGGCCGGGCCCTTCTGCCCCGGGTGCGGCAAGCCGCACCCGGCCGATGCCGCCTTCTGCCCCTCGTGCGGGAAGAACCTCAAGGAGGGCCCCCCCGCCGCCTAGGGAGGAGAAAAGCCCTCGACAATGGGTGGACCATTGTGTATCCTCGGCGTTGATCGGGCGCTTAGCTCAGCCGGGAGAGCGCCGTCTTCACACGGCGGAGGTCGTTGGTTCGATCCCAACAGCGCCCACCAGGACTCGTCGCGGCCCTGTCGGCTCCCCAGCTCGCCAGGGCCTTTTCTTTGGCAGGCTGCTGAAAAGGGCCCATCTGCGGCGTTGGCGCGCTCGCGCACTCGCTGCGGCGTACCCGGAGTACGCCTCACTCGGCGCATCGCGCGCCGCCTTGCATCTGGACCCTTTTGAGCAGCCTGGGCAAGAGCGGATCTTCCAGTAACCTGCGAGGGGGATCGGTGTTCCGCCAGCTCATCTACCGCCTGTACACGCGGCGCCTGCATGACGAGGTGCGGGGCGGCCGGCTGCCGCACCACATCGGCCTCATCCTGGACGGCAACCGCCGCTTCGCGCGCGAGATGGGCTTCCTGAGCGTGGTGGAGGGGCACCGCCGGGGTGCCGACAAGGTGGAGGAGGTCCTCAACTGGTGCGAGGAGCTTGGCATCCGGATGGTCACCATCTGGATCCTCTCCACGGAGAACCTCTCGCGGCCTCCGGAGGAGCTGAGCGCGCTGCTGGGCCTCATCGAGCGGAAGCTGCGGGAAGCCGCCGTGGACCCGAAGATCCATCGCAAGCGCCTGCGCATCCGGGCCATCGGCCGGCTGGAGCTGCTGCCGGCCTCGACCCAGGAGGCGATCCGGATGGCCGAGGCGGCCACCCGCGAATACGACAGTGTCTTCCTGAACGTGGCCGTGGGCTACGGCGGCCGCCAGGAGATCGCCGACGCGGTGGCATCCGTGATGCGCGAACGCGCCGCCCAGGGCCAGGACCTGGCCGCGCTGGCCGAGGAGATCTCGCCGGACCTGATCGGCAAGTACCTCTATACCTACGAGCTGCCGGACCCGGACCTCATCATCCGCACCAGCGGGGAGCTCCGGCTCAGCGGCTTCCTCCTCTGGCAGAGCGCCTACAGCGAGTACTATTTCTGCGACGCCTACTGGCCCTCCTTCCGGAAGATCGATTTCCTGCGGGCGATCCGCAGCTATCAGGAGCGGGAGCGGCGCTACGGCGGGTGACGGCGGGTCCGGCCGGGCCGCGCGCCGCCCGGGCGAGCGGGTGCGGGGGAGGGCCGCGGGGCACGGGACGCGGGGCGGATGCCGGCTGCCCTCCGGGAGGTGAAGCATGGGGAACACGCTGGCGAGGATGATCTGGGGGGCCGCGGGTGTCCTGGCCCTGAGCCTGGCCGTGGCCGGTGCCGCCCGGGCCGACACGGTCTATTTCAAGAACGGCACCTCCATGTGGGGCGAGGAGGCAGAGGAGGAGGGCGACCAGGTGTTCATCGTCCGCGGCGGCCAGACCGTCAAATTCCCGAAGGCCGACGTGCTGCGGATCGAGAAGAAGCGCACCAACATGCCGGAGTACGATGTGATCATCCCGCCGCCCCCGGCCGCCCCCGGCCGCGGCGGGCCGGCCGCAGCGCCGGGCGGGCCCGCGGCGGGCCCGCCGCCGGCAGTCACCCTCTCGGGCCCCGGCGGCCCCCAGGGGACGGGGGCAATACCGATGCCCGGGGAAAGCGCCCCTCAGGGCGCGATCCCCATCCCCGGCGCGGAGCGCGTGGGCCCGCCCCAACCCCCGTACGCGCCGCCGGGGGTCACACCGCCGACCGGCACGACGCGCTGAACTTATCGCGGGCGAGGGGCGCGGGATGGGGGGAAGAAGGCTCCCCCCGTTCCGCGCCCCTCGCGTTTTCCCGGGCGCAGGAGAGGCGGTGGGGAATATCCGGGAAGCTTGGGGGGCGTCGGGGGAGGAGCCGCGGTGGGAGGCTACACGAAGTCGTCGGAGGGGGAGGCGGGGGCGGATTCCAGGAGGCCGGCGATCCGCAGGCCCAGCAGGAGATTGCCGGCCACCTTGACCTTCCCCTGCTTGTAGGCCGTGGAGCCGGCAAGCGCCCCGTTGGCGATGGCGAGGAACGTGGCGCGGTCCAGGGTGAGCGTCAGGTCGGGGCGGCGGGCTTCCCCGGGCTCGGCGTGCACGGCGGGGTCGTCGATCCGCAGGGTCCACGTTTCCCCGCCCTCGCCCGTGATCCGGAACAGCACCGCGCCGCGGACGCCGCGGATGGCGTTCGGGTTCTCCCGCACGCGATCGGGGATCACCCGCTCGAACCATTCCCGGATCTCGTGGATCACACCCTCCCCCCCGCTGGATGCTAGGCGCGGGGAGCAAGACGCTCGAAGGTGATCGGCGCCAAGCCTCACGCCGCAAGCGTCCAGCATCCGAGCGAATCAGACGTTGAAGCGGACCAGGATCACGTCGCCGTCCCGCACCGCGTAGTCCCGGCCCTCCAACCGATAGGTCCCGCGCTTCCGCGCGGCGGCCACACCCCCCGCGGCGCGCAGGTCCTCGAAGGCCACCACCTCGGCCTTGATGAACCCCTTCTCGAGGTCGCTGTGAATGGTGCCGGCGGCCTTCAGCGCCGTGGCGCCCCGGGGGACGGTCCACGCCCGGGTCTCGCTGCCGCCTTCCCCGGTGAAGAACGTGATGACGTCCAGGAGATCGTAGCAGGCCCGGATCACGGCGTCCTGGGCGGGGGTCTCCAGGCCCAGCTCCTTGCGGAAGACGGCGGCGTCCTCGGGCGGCAACTCGGCCAGCTCGGCCTCGGCCTTGACGGCCACCTTCAGCAGCGCCCGGTTCGGGGAGGCCGGGGCCTCCAGGAGGGGGGCCAGGGTGCGCCAGAGGGCGGGCGGGGTCTGGTCCCCCACGTTGGCGACGACGATGAGGGGCTTGGCCGTCAGGAACTGGAACCCGCGCAGCAGGCGCTCCTCCTCGGGCGTGAACTCCAGCCCCCGCAGGGGCCGCTCGGCCGCCAGGGCCTCCTGGCAGCGCACCAGGAGCATCCGTTCGCGCGGATCGTCGCCCTTCCGGTGGCGCCTGAGGTTCTCGTCGATGCGGGCGATCCGCTTCTCCACCATGTCCAGATCGGCCAGGAACAGCTCGGCGTCGAGCAGGGCGGCGTCCCGGGCGGGATCGATGGTCTCCTCGGGGTGGGGCACGGCGGGATCGGCGAAGGCGCGCACCACCTCCAGGAGCCCATCCACCGTGCGCATCTGGGCCAGCGCCTGCGCCCCCAGGCCCTCCCCCTTGCCGGAGCCCTTGGCCAGGGGCGGGAAGTCCACGAACTCGACGGTGGCCGGCGTGACCTTTCGGGCGTTGAAGAGCGTGGCCAAGAAGTCCAGCCGTGGGTCCGGCACCTTCACGATGCCGACGCCGGCCTCGTGCCCGGCCCCGCCGGCGTGGGTGAGGAGCCGGAAGAGCGTCGTTTTGCCCGACTGGGGAAGGCCGATGATCCCGATGCGCATGGGGTGTCCCGTCCGGCGGTCGAGGCTCCGCGTGCAACGTCAGGAGGCTTTCCGGGGTGCCTGCAGGCCCGCTCAGGGAGGCTGCGTGCGGCCGGGCGTGACCCGTGCGGGTCCGTTCCAGAGACGTTGTAACAGGGCGGGACTGGCGAATCAAGTCCAACGTGCCCCCCCGAGGGGTCCGGCACGCGTCGAACGTGCGACGTAGGGCGGGGGGGCTGGGATGGCCCGTCAGGCGGCGCCCGGCTCGGCCTTGCAGATCCAGGGGGGATCTCCAAGAGGCCTCGGCGGGGGCGGTGCAGAGTTACTCGCTGCGGACGTACTTCCGGGCCTCGCGGAGGCGGGCGGCCACATCCCGCGGCGGCTCGGGGGAAGGGCCCACAACCTGGATCAGGCCGGCAGGGGGAGCACCCGGCAGAGGGAGCACTTGAAGGCGGCCGTGCCGGCGATGGGATCCAGGTTGGTATGGTCAATGAGGAGGTTCGGGTTGGCGCCCGGCGTGGAACCGGCAAGGCGCCCGGAGTCCACGTGCCCCCAGCCGACCGGGATCGCGACCACCGGCGGGGGCACGCTATCCCGGACCCGCGCCGGCAGCTCGATCCGGCCCCGCGGGGTCTCCACCGCCACGCGCGCGCCGTCCCGTATCCCCAGGCGCCGGGCGGTCTCGGGATGGATCTCGACCCAGTTCTCCTGGATGAGCCCTCGGAGGACGGGCAGGTTGTGGGTCCACGAGCCCGACGTGGCCTCCAGCCGGGCGCCGGTGGTCAGGATCAGCGGGTAGTCCTTAGCCAGGTCCGGCCGGCTCACGGGGCTTTCGGCGGGCTCCCGGAACGCGGGGGTCGGGTCGAAGCCGGCCGCGGCGAGGGCCGGGGAGTGAAGCTCCAGTGCCCCCGAGGGGGTCGGGAATCCCTTCGCGCGGAAGCGCCCCGGGGCGGCGTCTGAAAAGACCAGCCCGCTGGGGTGCTGTTCGCGCAACGCTTGGGCCGTCAGGCCCGTGGGTTCGAGGACGTGGTCGATGAGCGATTCCGCGTCCTCGAAGGGGAATCGGTCGCGGAGGCCCAGGCGCGCGGCCAACCCGTTGATGATCTTCCACTCGGGCCACGCCTGGTGGCGCGGCGAGAGGGCCTGCTGGCGGAGGTGGATGTAGGAGACGGGGGCCAGGGGCACCCGCAGGCCGTCGTTGAGGTCTGTGCGCTCCATGAACGTGGTGGCGGGGAGCACGAAATCGGCCAGCCGGGCGGTCTCCGTGAGGTAGAGGTCGATGGCCACGACGAGGTCGAGGGCGTGGAGGGCCCGCGCCACCTGCGCGCCGTTGGGCCAGGTCAGCACGGGATTCCCGGCGAAGGTGATGAGGGCCTTGATGGGGTAGGGCTGTCCGGACAGGATCGCCTCCGGGAGCGTGACCGCCCCGTCGCTCCAGGCGAACCGGCTGAAGCCGCGTGTGGTCTTCGGCAGCGCCTCCCGCAGGGCGATGTCCCGGATGGGGACGGGGGGAGCGAACACGATCCCGCCTGGGGTGTCCACATTGCCCGTCACCACGTTGAGCGCGTCGATGGCGCGGCAGGCCTGCGTGGCGTTGGAGTTGTGCAGCACGCCCTGCCGCCGGTCCGCACAGGCGGGCTTCGTGGTGGCGAAGCGGACGGCCAATTCCTCGATTTGGCGGGCGGGGATCCAGGTGATGCCCGCCGCGCGGTCGGGCGGGTACGCGGAGGCGAGCTCCGCCAACCGATCGAAACCCGTGGCGTACCGGCGAACGAACCCCTCGTCCCACAGCTTCTCGCGCAGGATGACGTGGAGGAGGCCCAGCGCCAGGGCCCCATCGGTGCCGGGCCGGATCTGGAGGTGGAGCGACGCCTCGCGGGCGGTCTCGGTCCGGCGCGGGTCCACCACCACGAAATAGGCCCCGCGGGCCATGGCCGCCCGGAGATCGTCCATGATGCGGGCGTACCGGTGCATGAAGCTCACCGCCGGGTTGCTCCCGAACAGCAGGATGCAGTCGGCGTTCCGGTAATCTCCCAGCGGCCACAGGTTGCGCCCGTAGGTGTGCATGGCGGAGATCGCCTTGGGCCCCACGCACACACAGAAGGTGGAGGTCAGGTTGGGGGTGCCGAAGGCGTTCAGCAGGCGCATGAAGTACGGCGTCTGGGGGATGTTCGAGTTGGCGATCCCGCGATAGGCCGCCACGGACTCGGCGCCGTAGCGTTCCCTGAGGGAGAGCAGCCGGGAGGCGATCTCGTCCAGCGCCTGGTCCCACGTGATGGCGGTCCAGCGCCCGCCCCCGCGCTCGCCGACGCGCCTCAGCGGCGTCCGCAGGCGGTCCGGATCTTCCACCAGTTCCGGGATCGCCTGGGCTTTCACGCACAGGCCGCCGCGGCTGGTAGGGTGGTCGGGATCGCCCTCGATGCGCTGGATCTTGTCGTCCCGGACGTGCACCAGGAGCCCGCATTCCGCGCGGCAGATCCGGCAGGCGCTGTGGACCACCCGTGTGGCGCTCGTGGCCATCTCCTTCACCTCCACCGGTGACCCGTGAGAACCCTCGCCTCAGTGGGCGGCGGGCGCCGAACGGGCGGCCGACACCAGCGCGCGCACGTTTTCGAGGGGCGTCGCGGGCGGGAGGGCGCAGCCCGCCATCAGGCTGAACCGCCGGGGGCCCGCCGCGGCGATGGCCGCGCGGCCTGCCGCCATCACCTCCTCGGGTGTGCCCTTCTCCATGAGGCGCACAGGATCCACGTTGCCCCCGAGTGCCACCTGCCAACCCACCGCCCGCCGCGCCTCCCGCAGGTCCACGGCCTGGTCGAGGCTCAGGAGCCGGGCCCCGCTGGAGGCCATCGCCCCGAGGATGGGCAGGGTCTTGCCGCAGATGTGGAGGATCACGGGCACGGGCAGGGCCTCGATCACCCGGCGGATCTCGGGGAAGGCGAACTCGGCGCTCTGGTCCGGGCTCACGAGGTCGGTGGAGGTCACGGGGTCCGGCATGATGATGGCATCCGCTCCCGCCGCCGCCAGTGCCCGCCCGAAGGCGATGAGGGCGTCGGCGGCCTTGGCGATGGCCCGCTTCGTCAGCTCTGGATCGTCCATCATGGCCAGGAGGAATGTGGTGGCGCCCAGGAGGCGGGATGCGGTGGTGAACGGCCCCTCGAAGAGCGCCATCACCGGCAGGGATCCGCGGCTCCGCTCCGCCAGGATGGACGCGGCCTTGAGGATCTCGGGCAGCCGCCCGTCGCGCCGCGGGTCAGGGATCGGGCGGGCCAGCACGCCGCCGGTTCCTTCGAGGGGCAGTTCCTTGGCGATGGACGGGCCGCCGAAGTCGTTGAGCGCGACGCGGCAACCGAAGGCCTCGGGGACCACGAGGGCGTCGAAGTACGTATAGACGGCGTCGTATCCCGCCCGCCCCTGGACGTCGAGATGGGCGGCGGCCAGGGCCTCACCCCTGGCGAAGACTTCTGGGAGGGGCAGGCCCGAGGTCTGGGCGACCCACCAACCGCCCGTCGGGGTGACCGGCGGGCGATCGGCCATCTCGCCCTGGAGGACGGCCAGGACCCGCTCCCGGGAGGTCTGCGTTTCCATCATTCGCCCAGGCTCCCCCCGGATGGCGATGGAGGAGGTGAGGTGCCTCCGAGGTACGCGCCGGCGCAGAATCGGCCTCACGCTGAAGGATGCAAGAGGGTTCGGACGGGGAACCGGCGCCGGAGCGAAGGGGGGCCCCGCAGGGCATCAGCGATTCGTGGCTGGGGAGGGCGGGGCGTCCGGCGTGGGATGCGCCCGCGGGGTCAGGCGCCGAAGGCCATGCGATGGGGGACTCTACCCCCGAAGGGCCGGGGTGTCAATCGGGCGCGGCGGCAACGTCGCCGCGGTCTGGTCTTTGTGGTCCGGCGGGTAAGGGGGCGCTGATTCCTCGGCGGAGGTGGCGGGTGCCGGCAGCCATGGCGCGGCGCTCGGCGACGCCGGGCCGAACTCCCCGCCGGGGTGCGGCCGTGGTCGGTATCAGCCCTTGCCGACTTCCAGCATCTCGCGGACGGCGCGGCGGGCGGATTCCAGGGCGCCCTGCATCCAGGTGTGGGTCAAGGAGGTGTGTTCCCCTGCGAGATAGATGCGGCCTTCGGGGGACACGACGTGCCGGTGCAGGGCCGTATGCTGGCCCGGCATGAACCAGGCGAAGGCGCCGCCGCTCCAGGGGTGACGGTCCCAACTCCAACTGGCGGTTTTCCGAACCATGTCCTCCTTCGCCAGCTGCGGATGGACCTGGCTCAGATGCCGGATCACGAGGGCGGCCCGGTCCTGGTGGGGGAGCATGCCCAGCCGCCGCGCCGCCTGCCCCCACGTGTAGGATGCCAGCAGCACCCCCGGGCCCGCCGAGGCGCGGGGATCCCGCGTCTCGGCGTTATCGGAGGGATAATACGTCATGCCGGTGGGCAGATCGGTGTACGTGCCGCCGCCGAAGATGCCCTCTTCGCGCTCCCAGAAACGCTCCCCGAGGACGGCCAGCACCTTCGTGGAGGAGTCGTAATGCAGTTCGCGGATGGCCCGCTGCTTCCCCGGCGAGAAGGGCGGCACCACCTCCAGGCGATTCAGCACCGGGAAGGGGAGGGTGCAGAGGACGAAATCGCCCTCGGCGCGCCGCAGCCCGTTCGACCTCCGGTCGCGGTAGACGGCGGCGGCGCGCCGGCGCAGGGGATCCTGCTCCAGGCGGGTCACCTCGCAGCCCAGGCGGGGTTTCGAGCGCAGCCGAGCCGCGAAGGCGGCGGGCAGCCGGTCCGTGCCACCCACGATCTCGTGGAACTCCCGCGTCCACACCTGGTCACGCTCCTCGCGCAGGTGCTCCGTCGCCGCGCTGGACATCAGCGTCTCGATCCCGTTGGTCACCGCCAGGAAATCGATCGCCTCCTCCGATAAGCCGGCCTCCTCGCAGAGCTGCTGCAGCGACTTCTGGTCCACCGCGCGCACCGCCTCCGTTTGGAACGTCACGCCGGACAGATCGGCGCGCTCACGGTCGCTCAGCGCCTTCAGGCGTTGCACCACCGCCCGAGCCCACAAGTCATCCGGTGTCTTCTCTTTCTCACCCTCCGCGAAGGCGTAGAGGGGGTTGAGCTGCTTGACATTCTTGATGCGCTCGCGCCTTCCGCGCGCAAAATAGTAGGCCTCGGGGTTGGACTGCACAAACGTGCGGAGGGGCAGGCCGAACTCGCTGACGTAATGGCGCGTCAGGTCGTGCCGCAGGGGGATGCGCATGGCCCCCGCCTCGCCGTAGAGGCCGTCGCCGAAGCGCAGCGTGCGCACCCGGCCCCCGATGTGGGAGCGGTCCGCCTCCAGCAGCACCACCCGGTGCCCGAGGCGCTCCAGCTCGTAGGCCGCGCAGAGGCCGGCCAGCCCCGCCCCCACCACCACCACCTCCAGGGGCGCGCGTGGGGCAGGGGCGGCGTGCAGGTCGGGGAGGGCGGGCGCCGTCAGCGCGGACCCCATCGCCACGCCCAGGCGGCGCAGGAATTGCCGTCGGCCCAGTGGCGGCACGCCGGGCCGATCGCGGAGCGGAGGCCGTTTCGCGCCGGCCATGGTCCCCGCTCACCCCGCCCAGAGGCGGTCGGGATCGGGGGGGTTCCACCAGATCGGGAGCCCGGTGTATTCGTGGATCGCGCGGGCGGCGTTGTACCCTGGGGCGCCCGTCAGCAGGCCGCCGGGATGGGTGGAGCTGCCGGTGAGGTAGAGGGCCGCGATGGGTGTCTTGTAGCGGGACATGCCGGGCACCGGCCGGTTCTCCAGCACCTGGCTGCGGCAGAGGGCGCCCGCGTTGAAATCTGCCTCGCGCATGGTGTGCATGTTCCGCACGATGTCGTGGGGCGTGTACGTGGCCCGGGCGAGGATGTTCCCGCCGTCGAGGTTCGGCGCGTAGTGCCGCCACCGGGCGATGCACGCCTCCAGGTATTCGTCCTTGATGCGATCCCATCCCTCGGGCCCGCCGTCGGCCAGGCGGTAGGGGGCGACCTGCCAGATCAGCGCGGTGTGCCTCCCCTGCGGGGCCTGGGTCGGGTCGAAGAGCGTGAACACACCGCACTGCATGCCGGGCACGGCCGGCGGCCGGCCCGAGGTGATCGCCTGCAGGTGGGCCTCGAAATCCTCCAGGGTCTCGTAGCCGATGCACAGGTTCACCGCGCGCTGGCAGTCCGGGTCGTAGGCCGCGGCCCGGTAGCGGGGCGGCTCGGCCAGGGCGAGGTGCCCGCTGAACAGCTTCCACCGGCTGTACCGGTAGCTCCGCACGGCCTGCATCATCGGTGCGGGCAGGTGCCGGTCGCCGTCCATCAGTTCGAGGAAGGTCTGGTGCGGCGTGAGGGCGCTCACGACCCCCTTGGAGGCGCGGAAATCCTCCCCGCGCTGGGTGCGGACGCCGACGGCGCGGCCGGACTCCACCTGGATCTCCGTCACCTCGCGGTCCGTGAAGACGAGGCCGCCGTTGGCCACCACGGTGGAGAAGAGCGCGTTGGCGAGCTGGCCCGAGCCACCGATGCAGACCCCCGCGCGCTCGGCGCCCACGGTGCTCATTACGGTCTGGAACCCGCAGCCGGGGTCGTCCCAGTCCCACCCCTTGACGGCGACGTAGTAGAGGACCAGGGCCCGAAGGTGCGGGTCCTCGAAGGTCTGGGTGACGACGTCCTTGGCGGTCCTCCTGGTGAGGGAAACCAGTTCGCGGCCCAGCTCCGTCCGCTCCCACAGGGCGAACTTCTCCGCCTCGGGCATGGGGGGCGAGTACATCTCGGGGAGAAGGTACTTCTGCGACATCTCCCGCCAGCGCGGGAAGACCTCGGCGTAGGTCTTGGCATCCCGCGGGGCGAACCGCTCCAGCTTCTTCACCGACGTCTGATAGTCCCGGTGGATGCAGAGGCAGCGCCCGTCGCTGGTGGGGAGCAGGTTCTGCACGTCCGCCTGGAAGTAGCGCAGCCCGAAGCGCTCCAGGTCCAGGTCCTTGTACCAGGGGAGGTCCGGGACGAACCGGTGAAAGGCGGAGTGGACGTTGTGGAGGAATCCCGGGAGGGTGATCTCCTCGGAGACCGAGCCGCCGCCGGGCTTCTGGCGCCGCTCCAGCACCAGCACCCTCTGCCGCGACTTGGCCAGATAGCCGGCGCAGATCAGGGCGTTGTGGCCGCCGCCGCAGATGATGAAGTCGAAGTCCGCCATGCCGTCCCTCCTGCGTTCCGCGTCTCACGCCCCCCGGTCCGGGGGGGCCAGCACGGCCCCGCCTCCGGGGGCTCCATCAGGCGGCGCCGAGTTCCTTGCGGACGATGCGGGCGCCGGCGACCATGGCGCGCAGCTTGGCGACGGCGATCCAGCGGGGGGTCTCGAAGAACCCGCAGTCGGGGTTGATCCAGAGCCTCTCGGCGCGGACGAACTTGAGGACCTCGCGGATGCGGGCGGCGACGTCCTCGGGCGCTTCGGCCTTGAAGGACTTCACATCGATCACGCCGGCGCCCAGCTCCTTGTCGGAGGGGAACTCCTTCCAAAGCCCCACGTCGGCCAGCTCGCGGTTGGCGAACTCCAGCACGAGCTGGTCCGCCCGGACCCCGTGGAGGGCCGGGAAGAGGTGCCGGTAGGAGCGCACGGCGGGGAAGGGCCGGCCGTTCAGGTTGCCGAAGCAGACGTGGAGGGCCAGCTTGGCCTTCACCCCCTCCACCGCCTCGTTGAACACCTGCACCAGATCGGGCAGGTCGCCCCGGTACATCACAAAGTTCGGCTCGTCGATCTGGATGAAGTCGGCCCCGGCGTCCCCCAGCGCCTTCACTTCGGCGTTGACGATGCCCACCAGGTCGGCCATCAACGTTCCCCGGTCCTTGTACGGCCCGCCCGTCTTCAGCGGGATGCAGAGGGTGAAGGGGCCGGGCACGGTGGCCTTCATGGGCCGGTCTGTGTAGCGGCGGGCCATGCGGAACTCTTCCACCACGCCCAGGCCGTTGGGGGCAGAGATCCGGTCCACCACCTCCAGGGGCACGTTGGTGTCCCAGTGGGGCACGCCCAGGCGGCGGGGCTGTTCCAGGTTCCGGATGCCGCGGAGCCGCTCGTAGAATCCCACGATGAAGGACGCGCGGCCCATCTCGCCGGTGGCGATGACGTCCAGGCCGGCCTCCGTCATGTCGGCGAGGGCCAGGCGCGTGGCGTCCTCCCAGGCCTCCTGGCGGTCGATGGGCCCCAGGCGGCCCTGGGCGATGGCCTCGCGGGTCAGCCACATCCACCCGGGCTGGCCGTGGCTTCCGATCACCGCGGTGGGCAGGAGGGGAAGTGTGGGCAGCGTCATCGCCTTCCTCTTCTCTCCTTCGGGTGGTGGCGGGCCTCGCCCCGCTCGGCGCTTGACGCTCGACGCCTGGGGCGAACGCCCTCCGCCGGGGCACGGCATCTCGGCGTCACGCGTCCAGCCTCGAGCGGTATCACTTGATCTCCACCTGCGTCCAGTCGCCCACGCCCAGGATGCGCCTGGGCATCGGCTCCCAGTGGTACACCTTGTAATAGCTGGTTTTCCGGTAGTGGTTCGTTGGGGTCCACTCGATGGGGCCGCCGCGGATCCCCTTGGTATCCACCGTGAGGTCACCCATGGTGCGCGTCAGCCTCTCCTTGTCGCACGGCCAGCCGCAGGCGCGCAACGCCGCCTCCAGCACCTGCGCCGACACCCACCCCTCGGACATGTGGTTGACCGGGTAGGTGGCGCCCGCGCGCTGGACCACGGCCCGGACCTCGGCGTGGATCGGGAGGTTGTCGATGAAAAAGGCGTTGCCGCCGAAGGCGAAGAGGTTCTCGGCCTTGAGGCGGAGGAGTTCGTCCTGGGCCTGGTTGTGGGCGTAGAGCAGGTACCGGCCCGTCCACCCCAGGCGGGAGAGGGCCTCGAAGACCCCCACCTCCACGTGCCAGAGGGCCCACGAGAGGACCCAATCCGCGCCGGCGTCCTTGAGCCGGGAGGCGAAGGGGGTGAAGTCCGTACTGGCCCCGGGGACCACGACCACCGGGATCGTATCCATGCCCTGCTCTCTGGCGAACTGCTCGGCGTACTCCATCTCGCCCCGGGAGATGGGGATGTCCTGGGCGGCGAAGCCCACCTTCACCTTCTTCCCGGCGGATTGCTGCTTGAGGAAGCTGATGGCGAACTGGCTGTCGAACTTGGCCCCGAAGGACGTGGAGCAGAAGATGAGGGGCGCCGCGGGGGGGAAGGCCTCGCGCGGGCACACGCCGCCGCCGAACAGGATGGGCGTCTTGCTGGCCTCGGCTTCCACCATCATCGGCTTGTAGGTGGCCGAGATGGAGGCGTTCACCATGAGGATCACCCGGTCCGTCCCCACGAACTTCCTGGCGTGGGCGGCGGCGCGGGAGGGCTCGCCCCGATCGTCCTCGTAGGCGATCTCCACGGGATGCCCGTTGATCCCGCCGGCCTCGTTGACCTGTTTGAAGTAGGCCTTATAGGCCTCGGAGGTGGGCGCATAGGTGTCGGCCGCGCGGCCCGTGACGGCGGCCGTCATGCCGATCCTGTAACCCTCGGCCGCCCGCGCGGCCCCCGGAGGCGCCGGAAACGCCGCCACACCCAGGCCCATCACGGCCACGATGGCGCGCGTCGCGCTCCACCCTGCGGCCATCATCGGTGTTCCTCCTTCCGGCCGTCCCGGTACATGAAGGGCCCCCGCGCATCCGCCACCAGGAGGCGCCGGAGGCGCGGGCGGTCCGCCCGGACGGCCGGGGCCTTATCGAGATGCCCTTGTCCCTCGCCACGGAGAGGGCGGCCTCGCCATGCTGCAGGAGGTAGTGCAGTTCCCCGGGCGAGAGGGTGGGGTAGGGACCGTCGCCGACGCCGCCGGCCGCCATGACGGCCATATCGGCGTAGGCCCATGCGGGACGGGGGTTGTCGAGGGCTCCCGGCCCCGCCACGCGGCGAGACGCCCGCGCCGTCACCCGCCCAGTTCGCGCCGCACG
>DASPOZ010000480.1:0-18106 GCA_035625755.1 Candidatus Sulfotelmatobacter sp. | reverse complement strand
AAGTCACCGAGTCTTCCGGGCAAACGATCCTGTTTATCGACGAACTGCACACCGTGGTGGGCGCGGGCGCAGCGGAAGGCGCGATGGACGCCAGCAACATGCTGAAACCCATGTTAGCGCGCGGTGAGCTCCATGCTATTGGAGCCACCACCCTGGACGAGTACCGGAAGCGCATCGAGAAGGATCCGGCCCTGGAGCGCCGCTTCCAGCCCATCCTGGTCCGCGAGCCCTCGGCGGAGGACACCATCTCCATCCTCCGGGGCCTGCGGGAGCGGTACGAGATCCACCACGGCGTCCGCATCAAGGACGCCGCCCTGGTGGCCGCGGCGCACCTCTCGCACCGCTACATCGCCGACCGCTTCCTCCCGGACAAGGCCATCGACCTGATCGACGAGGCGGCGGCGCGGCTCCGCATGGAGATGGACAGCCTGCCCATCGAGTTGGACGAGATCGAGCGCCGCCTCCGCCAGCTCGGCATCGAACGGGAGGCCCTGCGCCGCGAGGAGGATCCGGAGGCCCGCGAGCGCCTCCTCAAGCTGGAGGACGACCTGCGGGCCCTGGAGGGCCAGGCGGCGGGCCTGCGGGGGCGCTGGGAGCGCGAGAAGGGCGTGATCCAGCGGATGCGGGGGTTGAAGCAGCGGATCGAGGCCGCCCGCCTGGAGGAGCAACGGGCCGAGCGCGAGGGGAACCTGGGTCGCGCCGCCGAGCTGCGGTACGGGGTCATCACGGGGCTGCAGAAGGAACTGGAGGCCGAGCAGGAGGGCCTGCGCGCGATGCAGGGCGGGGCGCACCTGCTGAAGGAGGAGGTGGACGAGGAGGACATCGCGGCCATCGTCTCCAAGTGGACGGGGATCCCCGTGTCCCGGCTCCTCCAGGAGGAGGCGCGCAAGCTGCTGACCATGGAGGAGCAGCTGGGCCGGCGCGTAGTGGGGCAGGCCGAGGCCATCGTGGCCGTGTCGGATGCCCTGCGGCGCGCCCGCTCGGGCCTGCAGGACCCGAACCGGCCGCTGGGATCCTTCATCTTCCTGGGGCCCACCGGCGTGGGGAAGACCGAATTGGCCCGCGCCCTGGCCGAGTTCCTCTTCGACGATGAGCGGGCCATGGTGCGGGTGGACATGTCGGAGTTCATGGAGCGGCACAGCGTGGCCCGGCTGATCGGGGCCCCCCCGGGGTACGTGGGGTACGAGGAGGGCGGCACCCTCACCGAGGCCGTGCGCCGCCGCCCCTATGCCGTGCTCCTGCTGGACGAGATCGAGAAGGCCCATCCCGAGGTCTTCAACCTCCTCCTCCAGATCCTGGATGAGGGGCGCCTGACGGACGGCCACGGCCGGACGGTGGACTTCCGGAACACCATCATCATCATGACCTCGAACCTGGGGAGCACCTACATCCAGGAGTTGGAGGAGGAGGGGGCGATCCGGGAGAAGGTGCTGGAGGCCCTGCGGGGCGCCTTCCGCCCCGAGTTCCTGAACCGGATCGACGAGGTGCTGATCTTCCACCGGCTCGGCCTCGCCCAGATCAAGCAGATCGTGGAGATCCAGCTCGGCCACGTGCGCCGGCGCCTGGCGGAGCGGAAGATCGGCCTGACCGTCACGGATCGGGCCAAGGAGTTCCTGGCCCGGGAAGGGTACGACCCGCTGCTGGGCGCCCGGCCGCTGAAACGGTCCCTGCAGCGGCTGGTCCAGAACCCGCTGGCCCGCCGGATCCTGGAGGGGGAACTCAGCGAGGGCCAGACGGTGGAGGTGGACCTGCGGGGCGGCGAGCTGGCGTTCAGCGTGGCGGCGGCGTAACCGCATTCGCGGCGGCGGGCTGCGGCACGGCCGGGGGCCGAAAGGCCCCCGGCCGTTCGTCTTTTGCGTAGGCCTCAGCCGGCCGGGCGCTCCGGGAGGAGTTCGGCGACCACCTGGAGGATGTCCTCCACCCGGAAGGGCTTCGCCACCACCGCATTGACCCGCCCCTCGCGCACCTGGGCGGGGTCGATGGCGTGCCCCCAGCCGGTCACCAGGATGATGGACACCGCGGGGTGCAGCTCCCGCGCCCTGCGGGCCACGTTCCAGCCGGACATCTCGGACATCCCCAGGTCCGTGAAGACGATGTCCGCGGGCTCCCGGGCCAAGTGCTCCAGGGCCCGGCGCGGGTCGGTGAAGGCGTGCACCTGGTGGCGCTGGAGCCGCAGCAACTCCGCCAGGGCTTCCGCCAGGACTTCCTCGTCGTCCACCACCACGATGCGCCCCTGGCGCGCCGCGGCCGGCGGGTCGGCCCTGCCCAGGTCCGTGGCGGGCCGGTCCGTGGCCGGCAGCCTCAAGGTCACCGTCGTTCCGACGCCCTCCTGGCTCTCCAGCAGCACCTCCCCGCCGTGCCGCGAGACGATCCCGTACACCACCGAAAGGCCGAGCCCGGTGCCCTTGGCCCCCTTGGTGGTGAAGAACGGCTCGAAGGCCCGCCGGCGGATCGGATCGGGCATCCCCACCCCGGTGTCCCGCACGAACACCTCGATGAGCTCTTGCGAGGCGCCGGCCTCGTCGGCGAGGGTCTCCCGGCGCGGGTTCACCGCGCCGCTGGCACGGGTCGGCCGCAGGAGACGGCGGGCGCCCACGGTGAGGCGCCCGCCGTGGGGCATGGCGTCCACCGCGTTGAAGACCAGGTTCACGATGACCTCGCGGAGCTCGGCCGCGTTCCCCAGCACCCGCGGGACCGGCTCCAGGGCCAGCACGGCCTCGATGGCCGCGCCGCGCGCCTGGGCCTCGTCCTTCCAGCGGGGGCGGGCCACCTCCAGGGCCTGCGGTATGAGGTCCGCCACATCCACCGGGGCGTACTGGGCCTCCGGCCGCACCCGGGCGAAGCCGAGGATCCGGCGCACCGTCTCGGCCCCGTCCAGGGCGACCCGCTCGATGACGGCGAGCCCTTCGTGCACCTGGGGGTCCACGTCCCGCAGGCGCAGGAGCTGGGCGCGTCCCAGGATGGCCGCCAGCAGGTTATTGAAGTCGTGGGCCACGCCGCCCGCCATCTCCCCCAGGGCCCGCAGCTTTTCCACCTGCACGAGTTGTTCCTGGGCGGCCTGGAGGTCCTCGTAGGCCCGGCGGGTCTCGGCGTAGTGCCGGGCGTTCTGGATGGCGAGGGCCGCCTGGCCCGCGAAGGCGGAGAGGAGGGCCACCTCGCGGGCGTCGAAGGTGTGGGGATCGTCCCGATAGATGGCCAGCACACCGAAGGGACCGTCCGGGAGCAGGATCGGCGCCGAGCAGACGGCCCGGTAACCCTCCGCCGTCACCCGCGCGCGACCCGCCTCGGAGAGCTGGATGCCCGGGTCGTGCAGGATGTCCGCCGTCCAGACCGGTGCGCGCCGCGCGATGCAGGCGCCCGTGGTCCCTTCGCCCACACGCAGGGGCACCTCCTCCCACGCCCGGCGATTCAGCCCCACGCTCCGGCGCTGCCGGAGCCGGAGCCCCTCGCCGTCCCGGCGGGCCTCCCAGAGGGCGCAGCGCGAGACGCCCAGCACCTGGCACGTCCGCTCGATGAGGACGCGGAAGATCTCGTCGGATTCCAGGGTGGAGGAGATGACGCGCGCCAACTCCTGGAGCGCCTCGGCCTCCTCGCGCTTGCGGATGGCCTCCCCGTGGAGCCGGGCGTTCTGGATGGCGATGGCGGCCTGGGTGGCCAGGGACTCGAGGACCGTGCGCCGGCCCGCGGTCACCTTGCCCTCGGGAGCGGCGACGCTGAGGACCCCCAACACCTGGTTCCCGGCCAGGATCGGGACCCCCAGGTACGAGCGGAGGCCGTGGCGGGCGTTGAAGTCCCCGTAGATCTGCCGCGGGTCCACCGTCATGTCCGGGACCCACAGGGATTCCCCGCGGGACGCCACGGCGCCCGAAAAGGACTCCCCCACGGAGATGGGGGCGAACCGGATCTCGTCGGCGAAGGCCCGCTGGAGGGGCCCCGCGCTGGCCCGGGGGAGGAGGGACCCTCCCTCCTCGACGAGTTGGAGGTAGGCCACCCCGGCCCCCGTGAGCTCCACGGCGGAGGCCACGATGGTCTCCAGGATCTGGGCGAGGTCGAGGGAGGCGGTCAGGGTCTGCCCGGTGCGGATGAGGGCCGCCAGGTCGCGCGACCGGCTGCGTTCTTCCTGGTAGAGGCGGGCGTTCTCGATGGCCAGGGCCGCCTGCTCCGCGATGCGCATGGCGAAGGCGACCTCTTCCTCGTCGAAGGTGTGCCGGTCGCGGCGGTACAGGTTCAGGACCCCGTAGGGCCCCTCGGGCCCGCGCACGGGCACCGAGAGGATCCCGCGCACTCCCTCCGCGATGTTGAGCGACCGCACGTCGTCGGGGAGCGGGAAACGGACGTCGGCCTGGATGTCGGGAGTCCACTGCGGTTGCCCGGTGGCCAGGGCCTCCCCCACGAGGCCCGCCCCCGGCGGGAGGGCCAGGGCCTGCCAAAACTGCGTCGAGAAGCCGTGGGCCCGGCGGAAGCGTAGGATCCCGGTGACCGGATCCCGTTGGAGGACGGACGCGGCGCTGGCCCCCGTGGCCGCGGCCGCGCGCTCCACCAGCAGCGCCAAGACCTCGTCCAGGTCCAGGCTGGCCGAGATGGCCTGCCCCACGGCGGCGAGGGCATCGGCCCTCGCCTTGGCCTGGAGGGCCCCGGCGTAGAGCCGTTCCATTTCGTCCCGCAGGGCCGCCCTGTCCAGGGCCGGGGCGACCAACTGGGCCACGGCCTCGGCAAGCCCCACGGCCTCGGCGCCGAAGGCATGGGGACGGCGGGCACCGACCAGCAGGGTGCCCACCAAACGGTCCCGCACCGCCAGTGGAACGCCGAGGACGGAGGTCAGTCCCAGGCACCCTTGATCTGCAGGCACGGCTGGCCCGGCCGCGCCCATCTCCCCCAGGCAGATGGGGGCCTTGGCGCGGGCCACCTGCGCGCTCAGGCTCTCGCCGTCCAGGGGGACCCGCGGGGGAAGGCCGGCGGATTCCATCACCGTCAGCCCGACGGAGGCGCCCAGAACCAGTTCGCCTGGGGGATCCTGCAGCAGCCGGATGGTGCCGACGTCCGCGGCGAGGATCTCCCGCACGGCCTCCAGGGCTGCCTGGAGGGTCGCCGGCAGGTCCGGCGCGGCCGTGATGGCGCTGACGATCCGGACGAGCCAGGCCGCGCCATGGACCGTGGCCTCGGGGGAGGGCAGGGGCCGCACGGGGACGGTCTGCCGCTCGGTCCTGGCGTGCGGGACTCTGGACGGATGTGTGGAAGGCATAGGCGCTCTGCCGCGACGGTCGATTCCCGAGGTCCCTTCCCCGTCGCGCGAGGCCGCTTCTGGCCCTCGGTCACGACGGCCCATGCTACACCAAATCGGTGCCGTGGTGCATGCGGAATTGGGGCGCGCCAGCGCGACGCCATAGACGCTCGTCCCTAGCGTCAGGAGTCCCCGCGCCGGTCGTTCCTTTTCCCGTCCCTTGGGCCTGACTCGGGAAGCGAGTCTTGCCACGGCCGCTGGCAGCCGGGCTCCTGTATGCCGTCGGGAACGGGAATGGATACGAAGCGTGAAGCCTGCCTCGATCTCAGGATGCTACCGGGCCGGGGCGCCGGTTAACCCGCCGGGGCGGAGGGCCGGAGGTTCTGGACGGCGTTCAGGAGCTGATCGAGGTTGATGGGCTTGCTGAAGTAGCCGGCGGCGCCGTGCTCGAAGGCTTGGCGCCTGAGGTCGTCCGTCCCATAGGCGGTGATGATGATGACATGGGTTTGGGGGTTGGCCTGCTTGGCGGCACGGACGAGACCGAGCCCGTCGGGCTGGCCGCCGCCCGACAGGCAGAGGTCGATGATCGCCAGATCGAAGACATCGGCCCGGAGGGCCTCTTCGGCCGCGCGCAGTTCGCGGCACGCGGTCACCGTGGCCCCGCTGCGCTGGAGGCAGTGGGAGAGGCTGAGCAGGATGGTCGGCTCGTCGTCGACGATGAGGATTTTGGCCGCCAGCTTCGGCATCTTCGGATACACGTATCCGGTGTCTGGATTTCGGTGTCCAGGGCGAATGGCAATGTACCTATGCAGGACGCGTACCAAGCACCTCAGCGAGCCGGGGGCTGGAGGCTCCTCGCGCATGGAGTGGGGGGACGGGGAGCCCGGGTCCGGGCACGGGAGGGTCGCCCGCCGCGGCCGCGGGAGGGACGCGATCGCGTCACACGACCGGCCAGCGCCGGGTCATTGCAGGCGATAGCGTTTGATCTTGTCCTGGAGGGTCGAGCGGGAGATGCCCAGGACGCGGGCGGCGTGGCTCCGGTTCCCCTCGTATCGCTTGAGGACCCGGTCGATATGCCACTTTTCCAGATCCTCCAGCGGCGTGTCCACGTCCGGTTCGGCCCGCACCGGGTCGGCCACGACGGGCGGCGGCGTGTCGGGCAGGGGGATGGGCGCGGACGGGACCCCCTGGATCTCGGCCGGCAGGTAGGCCGGGGCGACGACGTCGTGGGCGCAGAGGATGATGGCCCTTTCGACGACGTTCTTGAGCTCCCGCACATTCCCGGGCCAGGCATAGGCCATGAGCAGGCCCTGGGCCTCCGGCGAGAACCCCCGCACGCGGCGCTTCAGCAGATCGTTGAACTCCTGCACGAACAGGTCCGTCAGCAGGATGATGTCGTCTCCCCGCTCCCGGAGGGGCGGCACCTGGATGGGGAGCACCTTCAGGCGGTAGTAGAGGTCCTCCCGGAAGTTGCCCTTCTCGACCTCCTTGAGCAGGTCCTTGTTGGTGGCCGTGATGATGCGGACGTCCACCGTGATGTCGCGCGTCCCCCCCACGCGACGGAAGGTCCGGCTCTCCAGCACCCGCAGGAGTTTGGGCTGGACCGACACCGGCAGGTCCCCCACCTCGTCGAGGAACACGCTCCCGCCGTCGGCCACCTCCAACAGGCCCCGCTTCATGAGCTTGGCGTCCGTGAAGGCACCCTTCTCGTGCCCGAACAGCTCGGACTCCAGGAGCTGCTCCGAGAGGCCGGCGCAGTTGATGTCGAGGAACGGCTTGTCGGACCGGGGGCTCCTGATGTGGATCGCCCGGGCCACCAGCTCCTTGCCGGTGCCGCTATCCCCCTGGATGAGGACCGTGGTGAGCGGGCTCTGCGAGAGGCGCTCCACCAGTCCGTTCAGGGCGATGATGGCGGGGCAGGCCCCGGGGATGACCGACTCGCTCCGCCCCCGCGCGCGCGTCCGGAGATACGTGTTCTCCCGCTGGAGGCGGATGACCTCCAGGGTCTTGGTGAGGAGGAGGTCCACCTCGTCCAGGTCCACCGGCTTGGACAGGTAGTCGGTGGCGCCGGCCTTGATGGCGGCCACGGCCGATTCGATGCTGCCCCGGGCCGTGACCATGATCACGGCCGTGTCCGGGCTGGCCTCCCGGATCTTTCCCAGCAGGGTGATCCCATCCGTGTCGGGCAGCTTCAGGTCCAGCAGGACCAGGTCGGGCGCCTGATCCTGTACCAGCGTCAGACCCTGGGCCCCCGTTTCCGCCTCGAGGAACCGGTACCCCTTCCGCGAGAAGAAGTGGCGCAGGCTGCGCCGGATGGTCTCCTCGTCATCGATCACCAGGAGCGTTGGCGGCATCCGCCCCTCCTGTTGAGACCGGATACCTCAGGAAGGATTTCGTGAGGTCTCCGGAGACAATTTCCCGTGACCGATCTCCCGGGGCCCAGGCGGGCGGGCAGCGACGATGCCTCTTGCGAGGGCGGCCCGGCGCCCACCTCCCGGATCGGTCATCGGCGTTCGGTCATCGGACACTTCCGGAGCCTTCGCGAGCGGTTTCGCGAAGACTCCGGGCTAGGCGCCGCGGCCCGAGGTCGGCAGCCGGATGGTAAAGATGCCGCCGGCCCCGGGGCGGCTCCCCACGCTGATGATCCCCCCGTGTTCTTCCACGATGCGGCGGCAGATGGGCAGCCCCAGCCCCGACCCGCTGGGCTTCGTCGTGTAGAACAGCTCGAAGATCCGGTCCCGGTCCTGTTCGGCGATGCCCTGCCCGGTGTCCTCGATGGCGATCTCCACCCAGCCGTCGGCGCCGCCGGAGGGTGCGGCGGCGTGGCGGGTGCGCACGACGATCCGTCCTCCCGCGGGGGTGGCCTCGATGGCGTTCTTGAGGAGGTTCAGGAACACCTGGCGCATCCGGTTGCCGTCCAGGGCGATGGGGGGGACGGCGGGGTCGAGGTCCCACGCCAGGGCGAGGCTTCGGGCGTCGAGCTCCTCCTTGCTGAGGTGGACGATGTCTTCCCAGATCTTGTGGAGGTCCTGGGGGGCCAGCGCGAGGCGGGTCGGGCGGCCGTAGAGGAGGAGATCCTCGATGAGCCCGTTGAGCCGGTTGATCTCCGAGAACATGGCCTGGACCAGCTCCCGGTGAGACGGCTCGAAGCTGACCTCCCGCTTCAGGATCTGCGCCACGTAGCTGATCCCGGCCAGGGGGTTCTTGATCTCGTGGGCCATCTTGGCGGCCACCTCGCCGATGGTGGCCAGGCGGTCCTTGTGGCGGATCTGGTCCTGCAACGCCTTGATCTCGCTCAAATCGCGGAAGACGACGATGACGCCCTCCCGTCGCCCCTCGGGATCGTAGAGGTAGGAGCTGTTGAACCCCAGCGGGATCCGCGAACCGTCGGCCAGCTGCAGCGTGATCTCGCGGGTGCCCGGTCCCACCCGGAGCAGCTCGCCGGCCTGGGGAAATACGTCCAGGAGCCGCCGGGCCTCCCACTCCTCGCGGGAGAGCCGGAGCGTCTCCGCCCCCGTGGGGTTCAGGCGGTTGATGCGGCCCTCCAGATCGGTGGCCAGCAGGCCGCTCCCCATGTTGGCCACGATGTTTTCCGTCAGCTGGGTGGAGTGCTGCAGCCCCAGGGTCTTCCGCTCCACCTCCGCCTCCAGGGCCTTGGCGAAGTCCGCGGTGGCGGCCTGCAGGCGGGAGAGTTCTTCGACCTTCGCCGTGAGCTCCGCCAGGAGGCCGCGGTTCTCGGCCAGGAGACGATGCCGGTCCGCCGAGCGGCGGACGGCGCTCACCAGGTCTTGCGGCTGGAAGGGTTTGGGCAGAAAGTCGTAGGCGCCGGAGCGCAGGGCGCCGATGATGTGCCGCTGGCTCGAGAAGGCCGTGCAGACGATGACGGGAACGTCGGGCACCACCTTGGCCAGTTCGTGGATGGCGGTGATCCCGTCCATCCGCGGCATCATCAGGTCGAGGACGATGGCCACCACCGCCTCCTGGGCGGCGATGCGAAGGCCGGCCTCGGCGTCCGCCGCCGTGAGGACGCGGTACCCCTCGGCCGCGAGGATGTCCCCGCAGAGCTTACGGATCAACAGTTCGTCGTCGACGACGAGCACGGACTCCATGGGAGCGGACCATACCAAACGTGAAACCGACTTTACAAGCAGTATTCTCGGCCTCCGCCCGGAAAACGAGCGTCGCCGGATGGTTCGTAGCGCAGGCGCGACCCCCTCCTAACGTGTTGATAACAAATCCCTCATCGCGACGTAAGGGCCGGGCGCCGCCCCTTCCCGTTGACACCCCCGGACGCGGCCCCTAAGGTTGGGGTTGGCCAGGGGGAGGGCCCGTGCTCGAACGAGTCAGGCGGACCATGGCGGCGCACGGCATGCTCACCGCCGGGGATGGCGTGGTGGTGGCGGTGTCGGGCGGCGTGGATTCCATGGTGCTCCTGCACGTGCTGGCGGCCCTCCGCACCCCCCTCGCGCTGCGGCTCCACGCGGCCCACCTGGACCACGGGCTGCGGGGCCCGGAGGCCACGCGGGACGCGGAGGCCGTGGCCGCCTGGGCGTCCCGTCTGGAGGTGGCGCTGACCTGCGAGCGCGCTGGCCCGCTGGACCGGCGCGGCGGTTCGTTGCAGCGCGCCGCCCGCGCCGCCCGCTACGCCTTTCTCGAGCGAGTGGCGGACCGGTGGGGCGCGCAACGCATCGCCGTCGGCCACAGCCAGGACGACGTGGCCGAGACGGTCCTCTTGAACCTCCTCCGGGGCGCCGGGCTCCGTGGGTTGGCGGGGATCCCGCCGGTGCGAGGGCGGGTGATCCGTCCCCTGATCGATGTCCCCCGGGAGGCCATCCTGGCCTATGCCCGGGCCCTGGGCGTGCCGTGGATGGAGGACCCCTCCAACCGCACGCCGGCCTACCGGCGGAACCGCATCCGCATGGACTTGCTCCCGGCCCTGGCCAGGGAGTACAACCCCCGCCTGCGGGAGGTCCTGGCCCGTACGGCCGCCATCCTCCGCGCCGAGGAGGAGACCTTGGATGTCCTCGCCCACGAGACGCTTCGCCGCCTCGTCCGGCAGCGCCCGGGGGGCGAGGCCGGGCTGGCAGGGCCGGACCTGGCCCTCCTGGGCCCGGCCCTGTGCCGCAGGGTCCTGCGGGCCGCGGTGGAGTCGCTCCCGGGACGGCCAAGGCTGCCGGCGCGGCACCTGGGCGCCCTCCAGGCGTGGGCGGCGGCCGGGCCGCGCCGTGGACGGTGCGGCTCCCTGCCGGGTCTCGCCTGCTGGTGGGACGGGGGGGACCTGGTCCTGGCGGCGGGTGCCTCGCCCACGTCGCCGGAGGCGGTGGCCTTGCCGGTCGGTGTCCCCACGCACGCGGCGCCCTTCGGCATGACCTTCGTCGTCGAGGCGGCGGAGGTGGGGGTGGAGGGACCGCCGCCGCCTGCCCCCGGGGAGGTCTGGATCGCCGCCGCGGCCGCCCCCGATCCCCTCGCGGTGCGGGCGTGGCGGTTCGGTGACCGGTTCCGGCCCCTGGGGCTGGGCGGAACCAAGAAGCTGCAGGACTTCTTCGTGGACGCCAAGGTGCCGCGCCCCTCCCGCGGGCGGGTCCCCCTGGTGGTTTCAGGGGATCGGATCCTCTGGGTGGTGGGCCACCGCATCGATGAGGCTGGGAGGATCACGGCGGGTACCCGGCGCGCGCTGCACCTCACGGCCCAGCCGGCGCCGCCGACGGGCTGACGCCGGTCCGGTGCGCCCGGCATGCCGATAAAGGAAGGGCAGCACCTCCTCCCCGCTGTTCGGGCGGCGGGTGCGGCGCCGGCGCGCTCCCGGGGCGCCAGGACCGACACACCCCGCATGCCCCCGAGCGATCTTTCGGTGGGTCCTGCGCCCATCGCAGCCCCTACGCCTGGACCTTGCGGCCCGCCCCGGGCGGCCTTGACCCGCCAGGGCAGGAGGGGGTTCCAGCAACCCGCTCAGGGGGGCAGTTCTTGAGGCCGCGCAGGCTCCGTCAGGGTTGAGTTTTCCCCCCGTTCGTGTTATAAAATAGCGATATGCGGCCCCGCGGCGCCCCTGTGGCGTTTCGGGGTCGGCCGGTGCGTTTTTCACGGAGGTGGCGCGGGTGAACCCCTTCTTCAAGAACCTGGCCCTGTGGCTGGTGATCGGCCTCATCCTGGTGCTGATCTTCAACATCTTCAGCACGACGCCCAGCAACGAGCGGGAACTCATCTTCAGCGATTTCTGGTCCCGGGTGGAGCGCAACGAGGTCGTGGAGGTGACCATCAAGGGGAACGAGATCCGGGGCAAGCTGGGGGACGGGGGCCTGTTCCGCACCTACGCCCCCGACGACCGGGAACTGGTCCCGGACCTGCGCAAGAAGAACATCCGCATCATCGCCAAGCCGGTGGACGGGAATCCCTGGTACATGCAGGCCCTCTTCTCGTGGCTCCCCATGCTGGTCTTCATCGGCCTGTGGGTGTTCTTCATGCGCCAGATGCAGGGGGGCGGGGCCAAGGCGCTCTCGTTCGGCAAGAGCCGCGCCCGCCTGCTCTCGGACAAGCAGGCCAAGGTCACCTTCGCCGACGTGGCCGGCGTGGACGAGGCCAAGGAAGAGCTGCAAGAGATCATCGAGTTCCTCAAGGACCCGCAGAAGTTCCAGAAGCTGGGCGGGCGCATCCCCAAGGGGGTCCTCCTCATGGGCCCGCCCGGCACCGGCAAGACGCTCCTGGCCCGCGCCATCGCCGGGGAGGCCAACGTCCCCTTCTTCAGCATCTCGGGGTCGGACTTCGTGGAGATGTTCGTGGGCGTGGGTGCCTCCCGGGTGCGGGACCTGTTCGAGCAGGGCAAGAAGAACGCCCCCTGCATCATCTTCATGGACGAGATCGATGCGGTGGGCCGGCACCGGGGCGCCGGGCTGGGCGGGGGACACGACGAGCGGGAACAGACCCTCAACCAGCTCCTGGTGGAGATGGATGGCTTCGAGTCCAACGACGGGGTGATCCTCATCGCCGCCACCAACCGCCCCGACGTGCTGGACCCGGCCCTGCTCCGCCCCGGGCGGTTCGACCGCCAGGTGGTAGTGGCCCGCCCCGACGTGCGGGGACGGGGGGGCATCCTGAAGGTGCACACCAAGAAGATCCCCCTCTCGCCGGACGTGGAGCTGGAGACGCTGGCGCGCGGGACGCCCGGCTTCTCCGGGGCCGACCTGGCCAACCTGGTGAACGAGGCGGCGCTGCTGGCCGCGCGCAAGAACAAGAAGCTGGTGGACATGGGGGACTTCGAGAGCTCCAAGGACAAGGTCCTGATGGGGGTGGAACGGAAGAGCATGGTCATCAGCGAGAAAGAGCGCCGGGTGACCGCCTACCACGAGGCCGGCCACGCCCTGGTGGCCAAGATGATCCCCGGAACGGACCCCATCCACAAGGTCACCATCATCCCCCGCGGCCGGGCCCTGGGGGTGACGCAACAGCTTCCCTTGGAGGACAAGCACAACTATCCCCGGGAGTTCCTCTGGAACGAGATCGCCATCCTCATGGGCGGCCGGGTGGCGGAGGAGTTGGTCCTCGCCGAGATCACCACCGGCGCCGGCAACGACATCGAGCGGGCCACGGAGCTGGCCCGCAAGATGGTCTGCGAGTGGGGGATGAGCGATCGCCTGGGCCCGCTCACCTTCGGCAAGCGCGAAGAGATGATCTTCCTGGGACGCGAGATCGCCCAGCACCAGGACTACAGCGAGCACACCGCCGTCGAGATCGACCGGGAAGTGCGGCGGATGGTCACGGAGAACTACGAGCGCGCCAAGGACCTGGTCCGGAGCCGCCTCAAGACGCTCCATGCGCTGGCCGCCGCACTGTTGGAGAAGGAGGTGCTGGACGCCCCGGAGATCGATGCCATCGTGGCCGGGGCCGATACCCCGGAGCCGGTGGGGGCGCCCGCCTAGCCGGCTGCTGAAAAAGGCCCAACACCTTTTCCCGCTCCCTCGGCGGGAGCGGGTGGGGCGTTGGCGCGCTGGCGCGGCGCTGCGACGTACGGCCCCAGTACGCCTCGCGCCTCGGCTCGCGCGCCGCCTTGCATATGGACCTTTTTGAGCAGCCTAGGCAAACGCGGATCCTTCAGCAGGCTGCTAGGGTGAGGGCGGTCGCCGCCCAGGCTCTTCCCGCCTTCCTCTCCGTCCGCGCTTCGGACCTCCGTCCCGTTCGCCGTCACGAGCCACCCATGGGCACGCCAGGCCCGCCATCCGCCGGGTCCGCCGCCGCCTTCCGGTGCCGGCGCTTCACCCTCCCGCTTGGGGGGCGGGCCCTGGTGGTGGGGGTGGTGAACGTGACGCCGGACTCCTTCTCGGACGGCGGGCGATACCTGGACCCCGGGGCCGCCTGCGATCGGGCCCACGCCCTGGCCGCCGAGGGGGCCGACATCGTGGAGGTGGGGGGGGAGTCGTCCCGGCCGGGGGCGCGGCCGGTGCCCGCGGCGGAGGAGTTGCGCCGGGTCCTTCCGGTGGTGCGCCGTCTGACCCGGGAGCTGCCCATCCCCGTGGCGGTGGACACGTGGAAGGCCCCCGTGGCCGAGGCGGTGTTGGACGCCGGCGCCGACCTCCTGAACGACATCACGGCCCTCGCCGGCGGGCCGGCCCTGGCGGCCGCCGCCGGGCGCGCAGGCGCCGGCCTCATCCTCATGCACATGCGGGGGACCCCGGAGACCATGCAGCAAGACCCCGCGTACGCCGACGTGGTGGGTGAGGTTCGGGCGGCGCTGGGAGCGGCCGCGGCGCGGGCCGAGGCGGAGGGGGTGGCCCCGGACTCCATCGCGGTGGACCCGGGCCTCGGGTTCGGCAAGACGGTCCGGCACAACTTGGAGCTGCTGGGGCGGCTGGGCGAGCTGTGCGCCATGGGCCGCCCCGTGATGGTGGGGGCCTCCCGGAAGGCCTTTCTGGGGGCGGTGCTGGAGGCGCCCCTGGAGGAGCGCCTGGAGGGCACCCTGGCCGCCGGGGCGGCGGCCATCCTCCGGGGGGCATCCCTGGTGCGAGTGCACGACGTGCGACCCATGGTGCGGGTGGCGCGGGTCCTGGCCGCCATCGCCCGCGGCGCCCCCTAGCGGGCTGCTGAAATAGGCCCATCTGCGGCGTTGGCGCTCTCGCGCACTCCCTGCGGCGTACCCGGCGTACGCCTCAGTCGGCGCGTCGCGCGCCGCCTTGCATCTGGACCTTTTTGAGCAGCCCGATCGCGGCCGGGTTATTCAAGACCCTGCGGGGCCAGGAGGCGGGCGGCGGGGCGGGTCCCCGCGATCCCGACGTGACGCGGCATGTGGGAACCCCTGACGCGCTTGCCCTGGATCGACGCCGTCGATGTCCTCATCGTGGCGTTCGCCATCTACCAGCTCCTGCTGGCCCTGCGGGGCACGCGCGCGCTCCAGATGCTGGTGGGGCTTTTGGTCCTCTACGCGGTGTCCTGGGGCGCCCTGCAGGTCGGCCTCTTCACCCTGAACTGGATCCTGCAATACCTGCTCACGGCCGGCTTCGTCCTCATCGTCATCGTCTTCCAGCCGGAGATCCGCCGGGCCCTGGCCACCATCGGGCGCCGCGGCTTCCTCCTGCGCCCGTTCGCCCGGCACCAGGCGGCCCACATGATCGACGAGGTGGTCCGCGCCGCGGCCTCCCTGGCCGGACAGCGGATCGGGGCCATCTTCGTGCTGGAGCGGAACACGCGGCTGACGGACTACATCGAGGCCGGCGTGGCCGTGGATGGGGTGGTATCCCGCCGTCTCCTGGAGTCGCTCTTCCACCCGCGGACCCCCCTGCACGACGGGGCGGCCATCCTGAGCGAGGGCCGGCTGGCCGCGGCCGCGTGCGTGCTGCCCCTCTCGCTCAACCCGGACCTGAGCCGCGAGATGGGCACGCGCCACCGGGCCGCCATCGGGCTGACCGAGGAGACGGACGCGGTGGCGGTCGTGGTCTCCGAGGAGACGGGGGCCGTCTCCCTGGCTGTGGGGGGCGAGATCGAGGCCATCCCGGACCCCGAGGCCCTGCGCCGGCGCCTGACGCAGCTGGCGGGGGCGCCGGGGCCGCCGGAGGTGGCCCACGCCTCCGGGGAGGCGGAGGCCGCGCCGGCCGGGCGCGAGGCAGGCTGACGCCGTGACCTTCCGCCCGTGGGATAACCTGGGGTTGAAGCTCTTCGCCCTGGCCTCGGCGCTCCTGCTTTGGTTCCTGGTCAGGGGCGGGCAGCCGGCGGACCGGCTGGTGAGCGCCCGCATCGAGTTCCGAGACGTCCCGCGGGGCCTCGTGCTCGTCTCGCGCTCGGACGGGGCGGTGCTGCTGAAAGTCCAGGGGCCGAAACGCGTGCTGGGCGCCCTGGGGCTGGACGAGGTCGCCGTGTCCCTGGCCGCGCGGGAGATCCGTGAGGGGGTCAACGTCATCGCGCTGGCCCCGGGGGATATCCTGGGCGCCCCCCGGGGGGTGGAGGTGGTGGAGGTTTCGCCCCGCTCCCTTCGGCTCCAGGTGGAGGCCGTGATGCAGCGCGAGGTCCAGATCCAGCCGCGGATCGAGGGGGATCCCCGGCCGGGCTTCATGGTGCGGCGGGTTCAGCTGGAGCCGCGCGCGGTGAAGATCGCCGGGCCGCGCAGCGAGGTCCGGGGGGTCGCCGAAGCCTACACCATGCCCATCAGCGTGGAGGGGCGGGCCGGGGGCTTCTCGGCGCGGGCGGCCCTCGAACCCATCGGGCAGCAGGTGAAGTTCGTGAACGAGGCGCCCGTCCGGGTGAGCATCGACATCGGCCCTCGCAAGGGGGGCGAGGGCTCTGGGGACACGGGCCCGGGGCGCGCCAGCTAATGTCCTGAGCCAGAAGCCCCTGGGCGGATCGTTCCCTTTCCCGTGCCCGTTCCCATAGCCCGGGTCGAATCCGGGGAAGCCTCGTTTGCTACTGCCGGTTGCACGGGATTTCAGACGTCGCTTCGGGAACGGGTACGGGAACGAAATAGTGAAGCGTTTTTCGGACGCGGGACGCTAGCACGGCGGGGCGCCTCTCGGCGACCACAGGGGAGGGCATGGGGAAGCTGTTCGGCACGGATGGCGTGCGGGGGATCGCCAACGAAGAACCGATGACGCCCGAGACGGTCGTCAAGCTCGGCCGGGCCGCGGCCCATGTGCTGCGGGGCGACAGCGGGCGGCCCGCCATCGTCATCGGGAAGGACACACGGCTCACCGGCTACATGCTGGAGACGGGCCTGACGGCCGGGATCACCTCCATGGGGGCCGACGTGCTCCTGGTGGGCCCGCTGCCCACGCCGGGCATCGCCTTCATCACCCGCAGCCTGCGGGCGGAGGCCGGCATCGTTATCTCCGCCTCCCACAACCCCGTGGAGGACAACGGCATCAAGTTCTTCTCCGGGGACGGCTTCAAGCTCCCGGACGCCGTGGAGGACCAAATCGAGACCCTCATGGAGAGCGGCGAGCTGGACCGCATCCGCCCCCGCGCCCGGGATATCGGCAGGGCCTTCCGCATCAACGACGCCGTGGGCCGTTACATCGAGTTCGCCAAGAACAGTCTTCCCAAGGGGATGGAGTTCCGCGGCCTGCGCGTGGTGGTGGACTGCGCCAACGGGGCGGCGTACCGGGTGACCCCCACCGTGCTGAAGGAGCTGGGGGCCGAGGTCTTTCCCATCAACGTGGAGCCCGACGGGCTCAACATCAACCAGGACTGCGGGTCGCTGCATCCGCAGGGCCTGCAGGAGTCCGTGCTCAAGTACCGGGCCGATGTGGGCCTGGCCCACGATGGGGACGCCGACCGGGTCCTGCTCGTGGACGAAACCGGGGCCCTGGTGGACGGCGACCAGATCCTGGCCCTGTGCGCCCTGGACCTCCAGGCGGAGGGGCGCCTGCGGGAGCGCACGGTGGTGGCCACCGTGATGAGCAACCTGGGGTTGGAGCTCTGCCTCCGCGAGGCTGGGATCCGGTTGGTCCGCAGCCCCGTGGGGGACCGATACGTCCTGGAGGAGATGGTGCGGGGCGGCTACGTGCTGGGGGGGGAGCAGTCGGGCCACATCATCTTCCTGGAGCACAACACGACGGGGGATGGGGTCATCACGGCCCTGCAGGTCTTGGGGGTGGCCCAGCGGGCGGGCAGGCCTCTCTCCGTGCTGGCGGGCTGCATGCAAAAACTGCCGCAGACCCTGGTCAACGTGCGGGTGAGCCGGAGGGACCCGTTGGAGTCCCTGCCGGAGGTGCAGGCCGCCATCCGGGAGGCGGAGACCCTGCTGGGCTCCGAGGGCCGCCTCCTGGTGCGGTACTCGGGCACGGAACCGCTGGTCCGCGTGATGGCCGAGGGGGCGGACATGGCCCGCATCCAGGCCTCCGCGGACTTCGTCGTGAAGTCGATCCGGGCGGCGCTCGGGTAGGACGGCCGCCCGGGCGCCCCTACGCCCCTGCCGAGGTGAAGGCGTGGTGATCGGGATCGGCACGGACCTCGTGGCGGTGGACCGTTTCGCCGCCTCCCTGGAGCGTTGGGGAGACCGGCTGCTGGACCGCGTGTTCACCGAGGGGGAGCGCCGGGAGTGCCTGGCCCACGCGCCCCCGCGAGAATACGCGGCGCTCCGCCTGGCGGCGCGCTTCGCGGCCAAGGAGGCGGCCTTCAAGGCGCTGCGGACGGGGTGGGGGCAGGGCGTGCGCTGGCGGGAGGTGGAGGTGGTAGGGGGCGGGTCCGAGGCGCCGCTGATCCGCCTGGCGGGCCGGGCCGAAGAAGTCGCCCGCGGGCAGCGCGTGCGGCGGGCCCTGCTCAGCCTGGCCCACGACCGCGGCTACGCGCTGGCCTTCGTCCTGACCACCGACGACTAGCAGGCTGCTGAAAAAGGCCCGTCTGCGGCGTTGGCGCGCTCGCGCACTCCCTGCGGCGTACCCGGCGTACGCCTCAGTCGGCGCATCGCGC
>DASPOZ010000479.1:0-19328 GCA_035625755.1 Candidatus Sulfotelmatobacter sp. | reverse complement strand
GCTCGGAGCGGGAGAGGCGTTGCCGCTGCTGCCCCAGATAAAGCGCCAGGAGATAGAGCACGGCCAGCTGCGTGGTGAAGGCCTTGGTGGAGGCCACGCCGATCTCGGGGCCGGCGTGGGTGTACAGCACGGCGTCGCTCTCCCGCGTCACGGAGCTGCCCACCACGTTGCAGATGGCCAGGCTGGGGCAGCCGCGCCGGCGCGCGTCCCGCAGGGCGGCCAGCGTGTCGAGCGTCTCGCCGGATTGGGTGATGGGCACCACCAGCGTCCGGTCGTCCACCACCGGGTCCCGGTAGCGGAACTCGGAGCTGTAGTCCACCTCCACGGGCAGGCGCACCAGCCCCTCCACCAGGAACTTGCCCACCAGGGCGGCGTGCCACGAGGTGCCGCAGGCGAGGAAGGCCACCTTGGTGATCCGGTCCAGCGCCCGGTCCACGGCCCCCACGTCCTCCAGGTACACCTGGCCGCCCTCCTCGGAGAAGCGGCCCCGGATGGTGTCTCGCACGGCACGGGGCTGTTCGTAGATCTCCTTCAGCATGAAGTGCTTGTAGCCCCCCTTCTCGGCCAGGATGGGGCTCCAGAGCACCTTCTCCACGCGGCGGCTCACCGGGTCGCCCTGCAGGGTGGTGATGGCCACCCCCTCCCGGGTGAGGACGGCCACCTCCTCGTCCTCCAGGAACAGGACGTTGCGCGTGTGGTTGAGGAGGGCCGGGATGTCCGACGCCAGGAAGTACTCCCCCTCGCCCAGGCCCACCACCAGCGGGCTGCTGCAGCGGGCGCCCACCACCCGGTCCGGCGCGCCGCGCCAGAGGACGGCGATGGCGTAGGCGCCCACCACCTCGTTGAGCGCCCTCCGCACGGCCGACTCCAGGTCCGGCTCGTCCTTCAGGTGCTTCTCGATGAGGTGGGCCATCACCTCGGTGTCCGTCTCGGACTTGAAGCGGTGCCCTTCGGCCAACAACTTCTCCTTCAGGGCCGGGTAGTTCTCGATGATGCCGTTGTGCACCACCACCAGGTCGCCGGTGCAGTCCGTGTGCGGGTGGGCATTCTCTTCGGTGGGGCGGCCGTGGGTGGCCCAGCGGGTGTGGCCCACGCCCACGTTTCCCGGCAGGTCCTTCCCCCAGAGGGCGTTCTCCAGCTCTTTGATCTTCCCCACGGAGCGGTGGATGGCCATCCGCCCGTCCTGGAGGAAGGCCAGGCCGGCGGAATCGTAACCCCGGTACTCCAGGCGCTTCAGCCCCTCCAGGAGGATGGGTACCGCCCGCTTGGGCCCGACGTATCCGACGATGCCGCACATACCCTCAACCCTCACAAGCTGCTGAAAAAGGCCCATCTGCGGCGTTGGCGCGCTCGGGCGCTCGCTGCGGCGTACCCGAAGTACGCCTCACTCGGCCCATCGCGCGCCGCCTTGCATCTGGACCTTTTTGAGCAGCCCGGGCAAGAGGAAGTCTTTCAGCATTCTGCCAAGAGCGTCTGGGCGTTCGGTGGTTCGGGAGTTCCTCGGCGCTGCCGGTGTCTGGCCATCGGGCTGAGCCGCGGTCCGTATCCGGTTTCCGGGCGAACGACCGAACTGCCGAACAACCGAACTACCGAACGTGACCAGTGACAGGTGCGACGCCGAAGTTGGCGGCGTACAGGTCGGCCAGGCGCGCCACCTCGGCGGGGGTCAGGGGCGGCACGTCCGCCGCCTTGGCGAACTCCTCGAGGTGCTCGGCGTTGTAGATGTTGGGCAGCACGCATGCCACCGTGGGCTCGGCCAGCACGAACTGGATGGCCGCCTGGGCGATGGAGCGCCCCGTGCCCTCCACCAGGAAGCGGACGGCGTCCACCTTCTTGAGGCCGTCCTCCAGCCATTCCTTCTTCCGCTCGTCCGTGTTCACGCGGAAGAACCGATGATCGTTTTCCGAGAAGGTGGTCTCGCGGGTGAATTTCCCCTCTAGGAGGCCCGAGGAGTGCGGCACGCGCACCATGAGGCCGGCCCGGTGCTGCCGCGCCACGGGAAGGAGGGGGAGGCCCAGCATCTGCTCGAACAGGTTGTAGATGATCTGGGTGGAGGCCAGGCGCCGCCGTTCGATGCAGCAGCGGCCCTCCTCGACCTGCCGCTCGGCGATGGCCGGGCCCAGGGCCGCCCCCAGGTGGCGGATCTTCCCTTCGGCCCGCAGGCGGCCCAGGGTCTCGAAGATGTCGTCGCGCTGGAGGGTGTCCACGCGGGGGTTGTGGAGCTGGTAGAGGTCGATCCGGTCCGTCCCCAGGCGGCGCAGGCTCTCTTCGCAGGCCTTGCGGATGAAGGCCGGGGACCAGTCCTGCGGCCGCTCGCGCTGGCCCGGCTGCACGCCGGGGTGGGTATAGAAATCGTAGCCGAACTTGGTGGCGATGGTGATCCGGTCGCGCTCGGCCCCCAGGGCCCTGGCCAAGATGGTTTCGCCCAGGCCGTCGCCGTACACGTCCGCCGTGTCGTAAAAGGTGATGCCCAGATCGTAGGCGCGGCGGAGGAGGCCCACCCCCACCGCCTCATCCTTGATGCCCCACATGGTGGTGCCCACGGTCCATACGCCGAACCCCACCACCGAGGCCTTCAGATCGGTGTCCCCGAACGTCCGATACTTCATGGCGTGACCCCCCTGCCTCGAGCAGCGTTGCTCGCCCGGTGTCTCCCGACCCCCCGTTGTCCCTACTCCTTGTCGTCCTCGCCCCCGTCGGGCTTCTTGCCGCCCGCGCCGGCGGCCTGCTTGGCCCTCCGGCGCCACTCCGCCGCCCGCGCCGGCTTGTTCACCTGCTGGGCGCGGCCGAAGGCGATGGCGTCCGGGGGGACATCCTGCGTGATGGTGGACCCGGCCGCCACGATGGCGCCCTTTCCCACCCGCACCGGCGCCACCAGCGACGTGTTGGTGCCCACGAAGGCCCCGTCCTCGATGGCGGTCTGGTGTTTGGACACGCCGTCGTAGTTGCAGGTGATGGTGCCGGCGCCGATGTTCACGCCCTCGCCCACGCTGGCGTCTCCCACGTAGGTGAGGTGGGGCACCTTGGAGCCCTCGCCGATGACGGACTTCTTGGTCTCCACGAAGTTGCCGATCTTCACCTTGCGCCGGAGGCGCGTGGCCGGGCGCAGGTGCGCGTAGGGGCCCAGGGTGCACTCGTCGCCCACCTCGCTCTCCAGCACCACGCACCCGTCCAGGATCGTCACCCGGTTGCCCACCTGGGCGTCCTTCACGCGGCAGTTCGGGTAGAGGGTGCAGCCCTCGCCGATGACCGTGCGCCCCTCGACGAACACGCCCGGGTACAGCACCGTGTCCCGCCCGATGCGGGCCGTGGGGGCCACGTGCGTGGCCTCGGGGTCCAGCACCGTCACGCCGTCGGCCATCAGCTCGCGCAGGACGCGCCGGCGGAGGACGCCGTAGGCCTGGGCCAGCTCGATGCGGGTGTTCACCCCCAGGACCTCGTGGGGGTCCGGCGCGGGGACGGCCTGCACCTTGAGCCCGCGGTCCCGGAAGATGCTGACGACCTCGGGCAGGTAGTGCTCCCCCTTCACGGCCGAGGCCCCCACGGCCCCCAGCGCCTGGAAGAGCAGGGGGCAGGCGAAGCAGTAGATGCCGGCGTTGATCTCGGCGATCCGCCGTTCCTCGGGGGTGGCCTCGACCTCCTCCACGATGCGCAGGAAGGCGCCCTGCGGCCCGCGGATCACGCGGCCGTATCCCGTGGGGTCCGGCACACGAGTGGACATGAAGGTGGCCTGGGCGCCGGCCCGCCGGTGCGCCTCCAGCAGGTCGTTGGCCGTCTGGGCGCTCAGGAGGGGCACGTCGCCCGAGAGCACGAGCAGGTCCCCCTCGAAACCGGAGAGGGCCGACTGGGCCTGGAGCACGGCGTGGGCCGTGCCCCGCTGTTCGGCCTGGTGGACGAACTCCACCGGCTCTCCGTCCAGGGCGGCGCGCACCCGGTCCGCCTGATACCCCACCACGATGAGGGTGCGCTTCAGCGGGAGCCGGCGGCACAACTCCGCCACCCACAGGATCATGGGGGTGCCGCCCAGGGGGTGCAACACCTTGGCCAGGGAGGAACGCATCCGCGTCCCCTCCCCGGCCGCCAGGATCAATCCGCAGATCTCGCGCATCGCATCACATCCTGCGTTTGGGCCGCCCCGGCCGACCCACGTGGCGAAGCAAGGGCCGTGCCCCTCCGCGAAGCCCTCATTTTAGCATCCCGCCGCGGGCCGCACAAAACCTTTTCGGGGGGTTACGGCCTGTGGACGAGGGGGGCGCGGGAGTGTTCCTTGGGGGTGTGCCACTGGCGCATCGGCCCCTATGGCGGACCCGCCACAGTGGCACCTGCTCGCCGCCTGGCACGGGAGGGAAGGAGAAGACGATCTGATGAGCACCCACGGCCGAACGGGTTTACTAGTCAGCGGCGCGGAAGCCTAGGATCCGGAGGGCGGGAGTGTCCTCACGGCCGGGTGCGGTGGGCGCGCCGCTCCCTCGCCGCGGCGTCGTGAAGCCTGGCATCGTGAGACAGGAACTCGACGGGCTCACCGGCGCCAAGGAGGTCCACATAGCAGGCCAGGTGGATCGCAGCCATCCCGCGAAGCCGGTGGGCAAGGGCCAGGGCCCCGGCCCTCCGGGCCAGAGACATGGACACCTGAAGAGCAAGATAGCGAGGCCACGTCTCCCGAAATTGCTGGAGGATCGTTCGGACCTCCGATCGCGAGAGCGCCCCCTCCCGATGCCTCCGGGCCACGGCGGCGATGCCCTCCGGGTAGGCGATGACGGATGTGGCGACCACCTCGGCGGATTCTGCACGGGCCTGCACGTCTGCCGTCCCCGACTCTTCGGCGTAGAGCTTCAGCAGGCTCGAGGTATCCAGGTACAGGATCATCCTCGTTCTTTCAGGACGGCCTCAGCCAGCCCGGCCGGCCCCTTCCGGGGTTTCACCGGGCGAACCACCGGCTTCCCCCCGTGCCATTTCGCCCGGCCCTGTTGGACCAGGGCGGCCGCCAGCTCCGCGCTTCGGGAGGGCGAGAGGCCCGTGGGGGTGGCCACGGGCCGCCGACGGTCCATGATCCGGACAGTCTCACCGGACCGCGCCAGCCGCACGTACTCGCTCAATTTCGCCTTCAGCGTCGCGATGTTCACTGTGCGCATGTCGCTCGCTCCAATCCCGGATTCCGATCTGGTCACGAATAACTATGACAGATGACCATATCGCTGTCAGGCGATCTCGCACCTGCCGCGCCCGTCCATGCGCTCTGGCGGTGCGGTAGCCGGGAGGATCTTGCGCTGTGCCGGCGTCCTCGCCTTCCGGTCTCGCAGCAGAATTCAGCAGGCTGCTCAAAAAGGTCCAGATGCAAGGCGGCGCGCGATGGCGGGGTACCCACCGAAGGTGGGTCGGAGGCGTACTCCGGGTACGCCGCAGCGAGTGCCCGAGGAAGCCAACGCCCCACCCGCTGCTGCCGAGGCAGCAGGGAGAAACGTTGGGCCTTTTTCAGCAGCCTGCTAGTCGAGGGTGCGGAAGCCCAGGGCGCGCAGGGCGGCGGCCACGGTGAAGAGGGAGCCGGTGATGAGGACGGCGTCGCGGGGCGCGGCGGCGGCGCGGGCCAGGGCGATGGCCTCGCCCACGCGCTCGCGGATGTCCAGCTTGGCGCAGTACCGGTCCGCCGCCGCCAGGTCCCACGGGTGCGCGGCGCGGTCGCCCTCGGGGCGCGTGAGGATCACCTGGTGGGCGAGGGGGCCGAGGACCGAGAGCATGCCTTCCCAGTCCTTGTCCCGCAGGACGCCGAAGACCAGGAACAGCCGGTCGAAGGTGGCGCGCCGGTCCAGCAGGAAGTCGCGCAGGGCGGCGGCGCCGGCGGGGTTGTGTGCGCCGTCCAGCATCAGGAGGGGATCGCGGCCCACGATCTGGAGGCGGCCCGGCCAGCGCGCCGCGGCCAGGCCCCGGCGGATGGGCTCCCCGCCCACGGCGATGCCGCGGCCCTCCAGGCACTCGGCCGCGACAAGGGCGGTGGCCGCGTTCAGCACCTGATGGCCGCCCAGCAGCGGGATGCGCAGCTCGCCGTAATCGCGCCCGCGGGTGGTGGCCGCAAAGCGCTGCCCGTCCAGCCCGTTGGCGGCCCGCGCCAGGGCCACCTCGGCCTGCACCCGGTGGAGGGCGGCCCCCCGCTCTCGGCAGGCGGCCTGGATGACGGCCAAGGCCTCGGGGTCCCGGCTGGCCGTCACCACTCCGGCGCCGGCCTTCACGATCCCGGCCTTCTCGCCCGCGATGGCGGCCACGGTGCGCCCCAGGTACTCCGTGTGCTCCAGGGCGATATTCGTGATGACGGCCACCAGGGGATCCAGGACGTTGGTGGCGTCGAAGCGGCCCCCCAGCCCCACCTCCACCACGGCCACCCCGACGCCCTTCCGGGCGAAGTGCAGGAGCCCCATGGCCGTGGTGAACTCGAAGAAGGTGGGGTACGCGGAGGCGGGAGGCGTGAGGCGGGAGGCGGAAGGCGGGGTGGGACAGGGGCCGAAGGCGCGGTCGGCGGCGACCTTCACCTCCTCGGCCAGCGCGAGGACCTCGGCCTCCGTGGCCGGGTTCCCGTCCACGCGGAGGCGCTCGGTGAAGTCCAGCAGGTGCGGCGAGGTGTAGAGGCCCACGCGGTGGCCCGCCGCCTGGAGGATGGAGGCCAGGAAGGCGGCCGTGGACCCCTTGCCGTTGGACCCGGCGATGTGCACGGAGGGGCAGGCCCGCTGGGGATCGCCCAGGGCGGCCAGGAGGCGCCGGATGTTCTGCAGGCCCAGCTTGACCCCGAAGCGGCTCAGCCCGTACAGGAACGAAACGGCATCGGCATAGGTCATAAGGGGTGCAACCCTCTCCGGCGGGAGATCGAGTTAGCAGGCCGCTCAATAAGGCCCAGGTGCAAGGCGGCGCGCGAAGCGCGAGGTACCCACCGGAGGTGGATCTGAGGCATACTTGGCCCGTACGGCCGAGCCCGCCCGCTACCGCCCAGGCGGCGGGGAGAGATGTTGGGCTTTTTTCAGCAGCCCGCAAGGCCGGCCCGTGCCGGACCCTCCTCGCCGCGGCGCCGAGCCGAACAGATGCCTGAGAAACCCCTTCTATCGCAGGCTGCTCAAAAAGGCCCAGGTGCAAGGCGGCGCGCGATGCGCCGAGTGAGGCGTACTGGGATGTACGCCGCAGCGAGCGCGCGAGCGCGCCAACGCCGCAGATGGGCCTTTTTCAGCAGCCTGCTAGGCGTTGGGCTGGCCGTCGGCGGCAAAGAAGCCGAGCAGCGCGATCAGGGTCTCGCGCAGGCGCCTGCGTTCCACGATCATGTCCAGGAAGCCGTGCTCCAGCAGGAACTCGGCCCGCTGAAACCCGGGGGGCAGTTCCTGCCGGATCGTGTCCTGGATGACGCGGGGGCCGGCGAACCCGATGAGGGCCTTGGGCTCCGCGATCAGGATGTCCCCCAGCATGGCGTAGCTTGCCGTCACGCCGCCCGTGGTGGGATCGCACAGGACCGAGATGTAGGGCACGCGGGCCTTGGCCAGCCGCGCCAGGGCGGCGCTGGTCTTCGCCATCTGCATCAGCGAGAGGGCGCCTTCCTGCATGCGGGCGCCGCCCGAGCACGAGAGCAGGATCAGGGGGAAGCGCCGTTCCAGGGCGCGCTCGGCGCAGCGCGTCACCTTCTCGCCCACCACCGAGGCCATGCTGCCGCCCATGAAGCCGAACTCCATGGCCCCGATGGAGACCGGGTGGCCGCCGATGGTCCCCAGGCCGGACAGCAGGGCGTCCTTCATCCCGGTGGCCTTCACGGCCTGGCGCAGCCGGTCCGGGTACGGCTTGGAGTCCTTGAAGCCCAGCGGGTCCAGCGAGCGCAGGTTGGCGTCGTGCTCCTCGAAGCTTTCGGGGTCCAGCAGCCACTCCAGCCGCTGCCGGGACCCCACGCGGAAGTGGAAATTGCATTTGGGGCAGACCTGGAGGCTCCGCTCCAGCTCGACCTTGTAGATGATCTCCTTGCATCCGTCGCACTTGATCCAGAGCCCCTCGGGCATCCGGATCCGGCCCTCGCGGACGCCGACCTCTTCCCCGCTCCGGCGGAACCAGGCCATCGTCCTCCCTCCGCGCCCGACCGAAACTACCCCAGGGCCCCCGCCGTGTCAAACACGCCCGGCCCGCTCTCAGCAGGCTGCTGAAAAAGGCCCACCTGCGGCGTTGGCGCGCTCGCGCGCTCGCTGCGGCGTACCCGGAGTACGCCTCGGACCCACCTTCGGTGGGTACCCCCCCTTCGCGCGCCGCCTTGCATCTGGACCTTTTTGAGCAGCCTGCGGAACACGGGGTCCTGGACAGCCTGCCGGGGCAGGCTGCTGAAAGGGCGCGATGTCTGTCCCCGCTGCCCTGCGGCAGCGGGCGGGATCTTGGCGCGCTCCCTGCGGCGTACCGGCCCGCCCATTCCGCAATCCGCATTCCGCAATAGTGGCGCGCGCCGCCTTGCATCTGGACCTTTTTGAGCAGCCTGCGGAAGAGAGGGTTTTCAGCATCCTGTTCGGCCCTGTCTACTGGATGCCCCGCACCATGGCCAGGAACGCCTCGCGGTTGGCCCGCACCGTGGCGCGCGGCCCGTGCAGTTGCACCCAGAGGTTGCCCTTGGGCGTCTCCACGATGGCCGAGAGCAGCGTCTGGTCCGGCACGGCCGGCCCCCCGCCGCCCATCCCGACAGACCGCGCGTAGGACCCGGTGAACTCGGCCACGGTCACCGGCATGCCGCCCACCGTGAAGCGATCGATGGCCGGCGTGACCGGCTTCCCGTCCGGCGAGGAGAACTGGGACTGCCAGCGGGCGATGTTCGCATCCACGGAGCCGCCCTCCCCCTGGCCGAAATAGAACACGATGAATTCCGCCTCCCCCGAGCCGGGCGCCGCGGGCACGCGGAACTGGGCCAGCCGCATCGAGCTTGTTGGCCGCTCGGCCACCCAGGCGGCCGGCACCGGCGCCGTGCGATCGAGCAGTTGGATCCGGGTGGTGCCTGATCCGCCCGGCGTCCCCGCGTCGCCCGCCTTCGCCGCGATCACGGCCAGGACCACGCCGAGTGCGACCCGAAGCGTCCTCGACATCATCGGTCTTCCCTTCTGGCGGGCCCTCCCACGGGGTCCGCCCGCCGCGCGACGCTGCCACCATACGGGAAGGGATGCGGCAAGGCAAGGCCCGCCCGCCGCCCGCCCCCCGGCCGGGGACCGGGAGCCTCGCGGCTATTCGTTGCGGAGGACGGGGAGGGGCTTCTGGCCGAGGAGGCGGAAGGTGGCGAGGAAGCCGACGGCCAGGGCCAGGGCGGCGGTGAGCGCGATGCCCAGGAGCATGGGCCAGGGCTCGAAGGTCCAGGGCGTGTGGAGGACGTAGCGGAGGACGATCCACGAGAGCGCGGCGCCCAGGGCGGTGCCGCCGGCCCCCGCCGCGGCGCCCAGGCAGGTGTATTCCACGGCGAAGGCCCGGGCCACGGCGCCGCGGGTGGCGCCCAGGGTCCGCAGGATGACGGATTCGTAGAGGCGCTGGCGGCGGGTGGCGGCCAGGACGCCCGCCATCACCACCAGCCCCGTGCCGATGGCGAAGAGAGCGATGGCGCGCACCGCCAGGGCGATCCGGTCCAGCACGGCGGCCACGCCCGCCAGCACCTCCCGCACGGGGATCGCCGTGACGTTCGGAAACGCCCCCACCACGGCGTCGCGCAGCGCGTCCTCGGCCGCGACGGGCACGCGGGCCGTGGCGATGAAGGTGGCGGGGGCGCCCTCCAGCGCGCCGGGCGACAGGACCACGAAGAAGTTGGTGCCGAAGCTCTGCCAGTCTACCCGGCGGAGGCTCATCACCTGGACCTCCACTGGCACGCCCTGCACGTCGAAGGTAAGGGTGGAGCCCACGTCCACGCCGAGGCGCCGCGCCGCCTCCTCCTCCACGGAGGCGCGGGGCAGGGCCGCGGCCTCCTGCGGCGTCCACCACCGCCCGCGCGCGATCTCGTTGCCCGGCGGGAGGTCGCGCCGGTAGGTCAGCACGTACTCGCGCGTGAAGTGCCAGAGGCCTTCGCGCCCCTGGGCCCTGCGCCGTTCCATCAGCTCGCGCGTGATGGGCTCGCCGTTGACGGCGGCCAGCCGGGCCCGCACCACGGGCGCGACCTCGGGAGGCGTGCCCCGCGCCCGGGCGGCCACGATGCGCTCGAACGCCTCCCGCTGGTCCGGCTGCACGTCCAGGAAGAAGAACGAGGGGATCCCGCGGCGGCGCTCGTGGTCGATCTGACGGCCGAGGCTGGCCTGCAGCAAGGCCGCGGCCATCAGCAGCATCACGCCGGCCCCCAGGGCCAGCACGACGCGCCCCGCGTGCCCCCCGGGGCGCCGGAGGGCGGCCACCCCCTGCCGCCACGCCCCCCACGGCGGCGGGGGCAGCGCGCGAGCCAGCAGGACGAGGGCACGGGCCAGCCCCACCAGCGCGATCGCCGCGCCCAGCGATGCCGCCAGGAAGATCCCGCCCGCCTTCAGTGAGCCCGCCTGCCAGAGGGCCAGCCCGGCCAGCCCCGCGGCGATGGGCAGCCCGGCGGCCCAGGGGCGGCGCGCCGGCCGGCCCTCCGCCTCCACCTCCCGCCGCAGGATGAGGGAGGGAGGGATGGCCCGCACCTCCAGGAGGGGCCAGAGGGCGCAGAGGAAGCTGGTGAGCCAGCCCAGGGCCAGCCCGCGCAGCAGCGTCCAGGGGTCCGGGAGCGGGTCGATGGCGAGGGGGACGAACCCGGCCGCCACACCGACGAGCGCCGGCTGGATCGCGCAGCCGAGCGCGGCCCCCGCGAGGCCGGCGGCCAACCCGACCGCCTGGGTCTGCACGAGGTAGATCCCCAGCAGTTCCCGGGAACCGGCGCCCAGGACCTTGAGCGTGGCGATGGTGGCGAGCTGCCGCCGCACGAAGGTGGCCACCGCCGAGGCCACCCCGATCCCCCCCACCAGCAGGCTCGCCAGGCCGACCAGGCCGAGGTACGTGGCGAATCGGGTGAAGAACCGGCGCAGGCCCGGCTGGGCCTCCTCGAAGGTGGCGACCTGCACCCCGGGATCGGCGATGCCCCGGGCGAGCGCCTCGCGCGCGGCCCCGGGGTGCGCGCCGGCCGGCAGCCGGACGAGGGCGCGGGCGCGCACGCGGCTCCCCAGCTGGAGCAGGCCGGTGCGCTCCAGGTCCCCGGCGGCGATGAGGACGCGCGGGCCCAGCGCCAGCAGGCCCGCCGAGCGGTCCGGCTCCCGCCGCACCACCCCGGCGATGCGGAAGCTGGCCGTCCCGATCTGCAGCCGGTCCCCCACCCGCAGCCCGAGGCGCGAGAGCAGGTCTTCCCCGACCACCGCGCCGCCCCCGGCCAGCAGCGCGGCCAGGGGTCCCCGGGGTTCCGTCTCCACCGCCCCGTACAGCGGGTAGCCCTCCTCCACCGCCTTGAGCGCCACCAGCGCCGTTGCGCCGCTCGGGCCGCGGGCCATGCCGGGCAGCTCGCGCACGCGGACCACCGCGGCCCCGCCGCGCCGCAATCCCTGCAGCGCCGCCTCGGCGTCGGGGCCGAGGGGCCGGGCGGACCGGAGCTCCAGGTCGCCGCCCAGCAGGGCCCGGCCCTCCCTGGTGAGGGCGCGGTCCAGGTTTGCGGCGAAGGTGCCCACGGCCACCACGGCGGCCACGCCCAGCGCCACGGACGCGAAGAAGGCGGCGAAGTGCCGCCAGGCCCCGCGCATCTCGCGCCAGGCCATGCGCAGGATGATCCGGCGGCGGATCACGGCCGCCCCTCCGAGGCGCCCGCTCCCCCGGCGCGCGCGGGGCCGGCCCCCGGCCCGCCCCCTCTTCCGGCGCCGTCCACGATGCGCCCGTCCCGCAGGGCGATGACGCGCTCGGCGTGCACCGCCAGCGCCGGGTCGTGGGTCACCAGCAGCAGCGTGCTCCCCCGCTCCCGGTTCAGCCGGAGCATCAGCTCGATGATGTGGGCGCCCGTCTGCGAATCCAGGTTCCCGGTGGGTTCGTCGGCCAGGAGCAGGGGCGGCCGCAGGGCCACGGCGCGCGCCAGGGCCACGCGCTGCTGCTCGCCGCCCGAGAGCTGCACCGGGTAGTGGTGCGCCCGGTCCCCCAGGCCCACCGCCTCGAGGAGTTCTCGCGCGTGCCCCAGGGGATCGGCCGCGCCGGCCAGCTCCAGGGGGACGGCCGCGTTCTCGGCGGCGGTGAGCGTGGGGATCAGGTGGTAGGACTGGAAGACGTAGCCGATGGTGTCCCGCCGGAAGCGCGCCAGGGCGGCCTCGCCGAGGCCGGTCACCTCCACGCCCGCCACGCGGATCGAGCCGGCCGTGGGCCGGTCGAGGCCGGCGATGAGCCCCAGGAGCGTGGACTTGCCGCTCCCCGACGGCCCGGCGATGGCCACCACCTGGCCCGCCGGCACGTCGAAGCTGATGCCGTCCAGGACCGTCACGGGCCGGCCGCCGCTGGCGAGGCGCATCCCGAGGCCCCGGATTTGAACCATCGGGGCAGGCGTATTACCATCCACGGGTGATCCCCCTGCGCCGCGCGCTCGTCCTGGCCTCGCTCCTCGCCGTCCTGACGCCCGCCGCCCCCGGCGGCGCGGCGCAGGACGCCGAGCCCGTCATCGTGGCCCTGGGCGATAGCCTCACCGCCGGCCACGGCGTGGAGGCCCACGAGGCCTACCCCGCGCGCCTGGAGGCCCTCCTGCGGCGCGAGGGCTACCGCTACCGCGTCGTGAACGCGGGGGTGAGCGGCGATACCACTGCGGGCGGCCTGCGGCGGGTGGACTGGGTGCTGCGGGCCCACCCTGAGGTGGCCATCGTCGCCCTCGGCGCCAACGACGGCCTGCGCGGCTTGAGCGTGGCCGCCATGCGGTCGAACCTGGAGCGCATCGTGCGGCGCCTGCAGAAGGCCGGGGCGCGCGTCCTCCTGGCGGGCATGCGCCTTCCCCCCAACTATGGCGCCGACTACGCCGCGGAGTTCGCCGCCGCCTTCCCCGCCGTGGCCCGGCGCACGGGCGCTTCGCTGATGCCGTTCTTGCTGGACGGCGTCGCCGCCCGCCCCGCGCTCAACCAGGCTGACGGCATCCACCCGAACGCCGCCGGCCAGCAGGCGGTGGCGGAGCGGCTCTGGCCGTACCTCAAGCCGCTCTTGAGGAAGTGATGGCGCCGCGGCCCACCACGGCGAGGCTACCATACGCGCCCGGCGAGCCGCCCGCAACACGGACGCGCCCGCCCCGAGGACCGCGGGATGCTCAGGCGATGTGTGAGCGTGCGGCCCTGGGCCGGCGTTGGCTTCCAGGAAGCGATGGATCGGCCCACAAACTCCGCCGCATTCTCGCGTCCGGCGGCCAGCCAACGCTTCGTGCCCGCGTAACGGACCTTAGGGATGTGTGAAGCGGCCGCAGGCTTTGGATAATCGGCGATGGAGCGCCCCGGTAACCAGCTTCTTTGCTCGCCCCTGGACCTGGCCGGCTTCGTCGCGTGCGAGCACCTGACGCAGCTCGACCTGGCCGTCACGCTCGGGGAGGGCACACGTCCGCTCTTTGAGAACGCCTACGCGGACCTTCTCAGGCGCAAGGGCGAGCAGCACGAACGGACGTATCTCGAGGAACTGCGCGCGGCGGGCCAGGGGATCACACAGGTCGGGCTCGGCGAGGGGCGGGGCTTCGAGGCGGCGGCCAGGGCGACCGTCCAGGCGATCCGCGACGGCGCCCGGTACGTCTATCAGGCCGTCTTCCTGGCGGACGGGTGGCGCGGGGTCGCGGACTTCCTCGAGCGGGTCGAGCGGCCCTCGGCGCTCGGCCCCTGGAGCTACGAGGTACTGGACACGAAGCTGGCCCGGCATCCGGGACCCGAGCACGCCCTGCAGCTCGCCTTCTACAGCCATGCCCTCGGACAAATCCAGGGACTCGATCCCCAGGCCGCCCACCTCATCCTCGGGACCCGCGAGCGCGTGTCCCTCAGGCTGCCGGACGTCTCGGCGTATTACCGCCGCCTGCGGCGCCGCTTCGAGGCCGCGGTCGAGGCCCGTGGCAACACCGCCCCGTACCCGTGCGAGTATTGCCCGCTGTGCAACTTTCGGTCGGCCTGTGAAGACCGCTGGGAGCGTGAGGACCACCTCGTCCGCGTCGCCGGCATCCGCCGCGACCAGATCGTCCGGCTGGCGGCGGAGGGCATCGCCACGCTGACGGCGCTGGCCGAGGCGCCCCGGGATACCCGCGTTCCGAAGATGCCGCCCCAGACGTTCGAGGGGCTGCGGGAGCAGGCGGCGCTCCAGCTCCGCACCCGGCGCGAGGGGCGGATCGCCTACGAGGCCCGCCCGGTCGAGGAGGGCCGCGGCTTCGCGGCGCTGCCGCCGCACTCGCCCGGCGACCTGGTGCTGGACCTGGAGGGCCATCCCTTCTTCGAACCCGCGCGGGGCCTCGAGTTCCTCTTCGGCGTCCTCGCGCTGGATTGGGCGGCGGCCCGCTACCAGCCCATCTGGGCACACGACCGGGCCGGCGAGCGACGCGCCCTCGAGGATTTCATCGATCTCGTCCACGCCCGGCTCGCCGTGCACCCCGACCTCCACGTCTACCACTTCGCCGCCTACGAGCCGAGCGCCATCAAGCGGCTCATGGGCGAATACGCGACGCGCGAGGCGGAGGTGGACGCGTTGCTGCGCCGCAAGACGTTCGTGGACCTCTATACCATCCTGCGCCAGGCGCTGCGGGCAGGCGTGCCGAGCTACTCGCTGAAGGAACTGGAAGGCCTGTTCGGCTTCGTCCGGGCGGGTGCCGTGCGGGCGGGGATGGACGCCATCGTGGAGTACGAGCGCTGGCTCGAGACCCGGGACGCGGGACTCCTGGCGCAGATCGCCGCGTACAACGAGGAAGATTGCCGGGCCACGCTGGGTCTGCTCGAATGGCTCCGCCGCCTGCGCCCTCCCGGCCTCCCGTGGCCTGCGCCCCCCGAGCCCCGCGAGCTCCGGCCGGAGGCGGCGGAGGCCTTCGAGGCGCGGCAGCGCCTGCGGGAGGGACTCCTCGAGGGAGCGGAGCCCAGGACCCCCCGCTGGCTGGCAGCCGAACTCCTCGAATACCACCGCCGCGAGGGCCGGCCGGCCTGGTGGTGGTACTTCGAGCGGCTGGGGAAGATGCCGGAGGAGCTGGTGGACGACACGGAGGCGATCGGCTGTCTCGAGACCGATCCCCGGGTCCCACCGGAACCCCGGAAGAGATCGCTCGTTCATACCCTCCGGTTTCCGCCACAGGACCACAAGCTTGGGCCGGGATGGGCCCACGATCCCGCCACCGGCCGTCGGGCTGGCGAGATCCTGGAGATCGACGATACGGAGGGGACGCTCCGGCTCCTGCGCGGCCCGACGCTGGGTGCCACGCCGCTTCCCCGGGCCCTGATCCCAGAAGGTCCCATCGAGAATCAGCACCAGCGCGAGGCGGTATTCCGGTTCGCCGAGTCGGTCCGGCACGGCACCGGGCGCTACCCGGCGCTGGAAGGCATCCTTGGCCGCGAGCGTCCGCGTATCCGGGGCCTCCCCTCCGGGGCCCGGCTCCAGACCACTGACCTCTCCCAAATGAAGGCCCTCGCCCTGGGCCTGGACGGGAGCCACCTCTTCGTGCAGGGGCCACCGGGCACCGGGAAGACCTGGACCGGGGCTCGCGTGGCGGTCCACCTCATCGCCAACGGCAAACGGATCGGGGTGGCGGCCCAGAGCCACAAGGCGATCCATAACCTGCTCGCCGAGGTGGAGCGGGTGGCGCGGGCCGAGCGCGTACGCTTCCAGGGCCTGAAGAAGTCCACCAGGGACAACCCCGAGTCGGAGTTTGCAGGGGAGTTCATCACCAATGAGCCGGACGCGGCGCAGGCCGTCCGGCCGGGCCCACAGGTCCGGCTCCTTGCCGGCACCGCCTGGCTCTTCGCGCGGGAAGAGCTCGACGGGACGCTGGACTACCTGATGATCGACGAGGCGGGGCAGGTCTCGCTTGCCGATGCCGTGGCGATGGCCACATCGGCGCGGAATCTCGTCTTGCTGGGCGACCCGCTCCAGCTCGCACAGGTCTCCCAGGGCGTACATCCGGAGGGGAGCGGCGCCTCCGTCCTCGAGCACCTGCTGGGGGAGGATCCCACGATTCCGGAGGATCGGGGGGTTTTCCTTGAGCGGAGCTTCCGGATGCACCCGGACGTGTGCGCGTTCATCTCCGAGATCGTCTATGCCGGAAGACTGGGTTCAGACGAGCGGGCCGAGCGCCGGACGACGAGCTCCGGGACCGGCATCCGCTTCGTCCCGGTGGACCACGAGGGAAACCGCTCGGATTCCTCTGAGGAGGTCGCGGAGATCAGGTCTCTGATCGCTGGCATGCTTCCCGGGACGTTCACGGATGACGAGGGCAGGACCCACCCACTTCGGGAGCAAGACTTCATGGTGGTAGCACCCTACAACGCCCAGGTGCGCCGACTCCGGGACGGGCTTCAGGGCGGGGTGCGCGTGGGCACCGTGGACAAGTTCCAGGGGCAGGAGGCGCCCATCGTCTTCTTCTCGATGGCAACCTCAAGCGGCGAGGACGTGCCGCACAACCTTCCCTTCCTCTTCTCACGTAACCGCCTGAATGTGGCCATTTCGCGGGCGCAGTGCCTCGCCATCCTCGTCTGCTCGCCGCGCCTCTTGGAGGCGCGCTGCCGCTCGATCGAGGAGATGATGCTTGTCAACGCGTTGTGCCGGCTCGTGGAGTATGCGCGGTGACCCCGGACGCGGTGTCATAGCAGACCGTCCGCCGGTTCATGGAATCGGCGGTCTGGCGATGCGCCGGTCTCTTCAGGCTTATCGATCTCCCGCCCGCCGTCCCCGCTGGGGGTGCGGCGGTTCACAGCTTCTTGGTGAGCAGTTCGCGGATCTCGCCGTCGCCGAACATGCCGTCGGTGCGCAGCGCGTACGCGCAGTGCATCTCGAGCACGCCGCCGTCGAAGGCGAGCTTCATCTGCGACTTCTCCTTCACGTTCTTGAGCTTGATCTGCTTCAACCCCTCGCGCACCGCCTCCTTGCCCAGGTCGTCCTGGCAGATCGTGCGCAGCGCCATGTTCAGGCGGTGGCACGAGATGTTGTCGATGAAGTTGAGGGCCTCCATGTCGTCGGCGAGGCTCGCCCAGTCGACTTCGTAGGGGATGGCCTTCCCGCAAATCTCCTCGATCTCCTTCACGCGCCCCGGAAAGGTGACCTCCTGCAGCTCCTTCATCTTCCGCCGCTCTTCGAGCCCCATGTCTTCCTCCTCCCGCTAGGGTTGAGCGCACGATCCAACAGCGCGGCAGCATACCATGTCGTGTGCGAAAGAGAAAAGCGTCGGGATCGGTGGGGGGGCGGTAGATATCCCCGGAGGGACGTGCTAGAGGTATCTGCGACGCGGTGCGGGCGCTCCGGCAGGGGGCGGGGGCAGAGGGCTCGCGACCTGGGTCGTGCTGCGATGTGGTCCTCGGGCGGGAAGGACGCGCATGACGACTCCCACCGTCGACATCACCACGAGCGGGCGCGGCGGCACGATCTACTACCGCGAGGGGCGCAATGTCGCGGTGTTCGGCTGGGAATTCGCGGTGCCGCCCGCCATCGCCCTTCTGTTCGGGCAGAACGCGCAGGTGTGGGACCGCGCATACCCGTGGGCGGCGGGCCGGCAGGCCGAGGTCTTTGGCTGTGTCGGCGCGGAAGTTGCGCGCCAGAAGGCCCCGGAGGCGCGGTTCGAGGTCGATCTCGATACCGGCATCATCTCGCTGATCGGCAGGTCGTCCAGGAAGCGCACCGCCGCGGCTCGGGCGCGCGGGCGGCCCACCCCAGCCTTCAAGCGGTTCCTGTCCGGCATGGTCCCGGTGTGGGAGGAGTGGCGCGACGATCAGACGTATGACGTCTCGGCGATCGCGAACATGACGGCGGGAGAGCGGGAGCAGATCGTCTCCCTGCTCACCAGCCGCGATGTGACCTGGCGGGAAGTGGAGGTGCTGGCGGCGATCGCCACCCCGGCGGCGCGCGCCGCGCTTGAGGCGGCATCGAGCCACCATCTCTCCATCGACACCCGCCTCGCCGCTGCGGAGGCCCTGTACCGCCAGAAGGGGATGGCCGACCTGGACGCCTTCCTAGCCCGGCAGATCCGGAATTTGGACCGCCCCGCGAACGGGCTCAAGCGCGCGCTGTCGCTGGCCGAGCGCCATCCCAGCGACGTCGTCAAGCGGGCGCTGCTCTGGGCCAGCTACAATTGCACCGAGTGCGCGCTGCACTGCGCGAGCCTGCTGCTGCGCCTGGCCGGCGTCGGCAAAGAGCCGTTCGATGAAACGGTGCAGGGGATGCTGCGAAGGCTCGGCCTGCACAACAGTGACTTCGATCGCAAGGCCGCCTTCGAGGAGCTGTGCAGGGTGGTGAACATGAACCTCGACCACGAAGCACCCTGCTAGCAGGCTGCTGAAAAAGGCCCATCTGCTGCGTTGGCGCGCTCGGGCGCTCGCTGCGGCGTACATCCCAGTACGCCTCACTCGGCCCTTCGCGCGCCGCCTCGCACCTGGACCTTTTTGAGCAGCCTGCGGAACACGGGGTCCTGGTCAGCCTGCCGGGGCAGGCTGCTGAAAAGGCCCGAGGTCTGTCCCCGCTGCCCTGCGGCAGCGGGCCGGGTCTTGGCGCGCTCGGGCGCTCGCTGGGGCGTATCGGCCGGCCCAATCCGCATTCCGCAATGGGAGGCGCCGCCCTGCATCTCCACCCTTTTGAGCGGCGTGGACAGAGGGGGTTCTTCTGGGAAAGGAGACTTGCGATGGCACAGCCGGCAACGCCCATGCCGCCGTGGCTCTTCCACCTGACCGACGAGGCGAAGGGGATTCCCCGAAAACTGGGGGAGGGGATCACCACGCGGATCTTCGTGGGCGATCGCGCGATGCTCTCCGTGGTGCGGATCGCCCCGCACAGCACGGGGGCCGTCCACAGCCATCCGGAGGAGCAGTGGGGCGTCCTGCTGGAGGGGCGGTGCGTCCGGATCCAGGGCGGCGAAGAGGTGGAGGTACAGGCGGGGGCCTTCTGGCACACCCCGGGCGGCGTCCCCCACGGGATCCGGACGGGCCCCGTGGGCGCGCTGGTGCTGGATGTGTTCGCCCCGCCGCGCGAGGCCTACAAGCGCGGCGGCGAGGGCTTCGCCGCGTCGCCGCCGGCCCGCGGATAGGGGCGGGCACGGTCCCCCCGCCAGGGCCGATCGGGAAGTGGCGCCGTGGGCCTCGGGGGCGCGCGGGGGCGACCCCGTCCGGCAATTGCTCCTGCGATGCCCCCGGCCGCGGGAGCAGGCCGGGGCTGCCCGCCCGGTCACGAAGCCGCGATCTCTTCCAGGCTCGCTC
>DASPOZ010000478.1:0-8165 GCA_035625755.1 Candidatus Sulfotelmatobacter sp. | reverse complement strand
GGGGTCGGGGAGGCGGAAGTGGTGGGCGAGGGCGGAGGGCTGCTTGAGCCCGTGGCCCGTCATCATGCACACCACGAGGTCGTCCGGCCGCAGCACGCCCGCCTGGCGCAGTTGGATGGCGCCGGCCAGCGAGGCGGCGCCGGCGGGCTCGCCCAGGATGCCGGCCGTCTGCGCCAGCAGCGCCTGGGCCTTCAGGATCTCCTCATCCGTCACGGCGAGACAGCGTCCCCCGGATTCGCGCACGGCGTGGAGTCCCCGCCACGCCATGCTGGAGGGGCTGCCCACGCGGATGCTCTCGGCCACGGTCTCGCCGGGCGCGACGCCCGGGATGGTTTCGAGGTTCTTCTCCCAGGCCCTCGTGATGGGGGCCGCCGCCGCGGCTTGCACCAGCGCCGTGCGGGGCAGCTTCGCCGTCCACCCCAGCTCCTTCAGTTCGCGGAACCCCTTCCACGTGGCCACCAGGCCGGTGCCGCCGGCGGTGGGGTGGAACGTCCAGTCCGGCACCTCGCCCAGGTCCTGCCAGGTCTCGAAGGCGTAGGTCTTCTTTCCCTCGCACCGGAAGGGATTGCTGGAGAGGCAATCGTACCACCCGAAGCTGTTCAGCGCGTCCCGGTACATGTGGTGCGCTTCCTCGAACGAACCCCGGAAGCGGATAATGGTCGCGCCGTAGGTCGCGGCCTGCGCCACCTTCTCGGGGGCGGTTGCTTCCGGCACCATGACCACGGCCCGCATGCCGGCCGCCCCGCTGTAGGCGGCCACCGAGGCGGCGGCGTTCCCGGTGGAGACGACGGCCGTCACCTGCGCCTTCCACTCCTTCGCCTTGGAGATGCCCACGGCGTTGCTCCGGTCCTTCAGCGAGCCGGTGGGCAGCAGCCCGTCGTTCTTGATGTAGAGCCGGTCAAGGCCCGCGACCCGGCAGAGCGCCTCGGAGCGCACCAGCGGTGTCCCGCCCTCGCCCAGGCTCACGATGTGGGCCGGATCGGCGATGGGGAGGAACTCGGACCAGCGCCAGATGCGCCGGTCGCGGCGGGCCAGGATTTCGTCGCGCCGCCCGGCCACGCCGGCCAGGTCCATCCGCACCTCCAGCACGATGCCGCACGCGTCGCAGGCGAAGGTGCGCCGGTCCGCCGGATACTCCGCCCCGCACTTCGCACACCGGAACCCCTTCACGGTCCCCATACTTCCCTCCAAAGGCGTTCGGTGGTCCTTTGGGAACTTCGGCCGTTCAGCTCTCCATGGTCCTCTAACCCCAATACTGTTCACATAGGTCATCACCCGGCTGAAATCCCCCCTCGCCCCCCTTTGCTAAAGGGGGGTTGGGGGGGATTTGGTCGAACGTTGGTGCGCCTGTTGAGCCTTTATGTGAACAGTATCGCCTCTAACAACATCCGAACGATCGAACCTTCGAACGTTCGAACAGCTCTCATGGGATCAGTCTCCGGGATACGCGGCGGCGTCCACGATCACCGTCACGTCGCGGTGCGCGCGGAGGGCCGTGCAGGGGAACAGTTCCGACACGGGAGCCTCCAGCAGCGCGCGCACTGCCCGGCGCTTGTGGGCCCCCGCCGCCAGGACGACGATGGAGCGCGCCTCCAGGATGGTGGCGATGCCGAGAGTCACCGCCCGCCAGGGTTTGGGAGGCAGAGGGTGCGCCTCGGGAAAGAACTGGGCAAGGGTCTTCCGCGTGAGCGTCACGGGACGGGAGCGGGACTCCAGCGCCGAGCCGGGCTCGTTGGAGGCGATGTGGCCGTTCTCACCGAGGCCCATCACGATTAGGTCCAGGCCACCCGCCGCCTGGATGGCGGCCTCGTGGGCCGCGCACATGGCCTCCAGGTCGGCGGCGGCGGCGTCGAAGAAGTGGCAGCGCTCGGGCGGCACCTTCGCCCACGCCAGGAAGTCCGCTTCGATGTCCCGGCGGAACCGGAAGCCACCGGGGCCGGGGAAGACGATCTCGTCGATGGCGAACACGGTGAGGCCCGAACAGTCCAGCGGCCGGGCGCGCGCCTCGTCGGCCAGGAGCCGGTACATCCCCTTAGGTGTGCGCCCGGCGGGCGGCGCCAGGACCAGTTGCTGGTTTGCCTCGATACGCGCCCGGAACAGGCGGGCCGCCTGGGCGTGGAACTGTTCCAGGTCGCGGCATCGCAGGAGGCGCATGGCGTCCTCGCCGGGAACTTCGCATTGCCTTCCGCACCGCCCCCGGGCTACAGTGGCCGGATGATACCAGTGAAACAGCGGCCGTGCCAGGGCAGGCCCCCGCGGGACGCCCCTGCCGGGAGTTGACGTGACGGTGGATGCGCGCGATGTGGCCCGAGCCCCCGAGAGGCGGGCACGCCCCGAGGGCGTGTTCACGCCCAACGTGATCGCGCTGGGGGTGGTGAGCCTGCTCACCGATTTCAGCTCGGAGATGATCTATCCGCTGCTGCCGCTGTTCCTCACGCGCGTGCTGGGGGCGGGCCCGGCCTTCGTGGGCCTCATCGAGGGGGTCGCCGAGAGCACGGCGAGCTTCCTGAAGCTGGCGTCGGGCTGGGTGTCGGACCGGTGGCGGCGGCGCAAGGGGCTGGTGCTCGGGGGATACGCCCTCTCATCCTGCGTCCGGCCGCTGGTGGCCGCGGCCGCGGCCCCGTGGCACGTGCTGGCCATCCGATTCGCGGACCGGGTGGGCAAAGGGCTGCGCACCTCACCCCGCGACGCGCTGCTGGCCGATTCCACGGACCCGGACCACCTGGGCCGCGCCTTCGGCTTCCAGCGCGCCATGGATCACCTGGGCGCGGCCGTGGGGCCGCTGGTGGCGGCCGGGCTGCTCTCCGGCCTGGGGTGGGACCTCCGCCAGGTGTTCTGGGCGGCCGCCGTCCCGGCCCTGTTCTCCATCCTGGTGCTGGCCGTGGGCGTTGCGGAGGTGGCGCCGCGGCCGCGCACCGAGGCCTCTTCCCCTGGGGCCGCGCCCCGGCCGCCGTCTGCGGTCCCGCGCCCGTTCCGCCGCTACCTGCTGGTGGTCGTCCTCTTCACGCTGGGCAACTCCAGCGATGCGTTCCTGCTGCTGCGGGCGCAGGAGGTGGGGGTGGCCGTACCCGCGCTGCCGATCCTCTGGGCGGCCTTCCACGTGGTGAAGAGCGTCACCTCCACGCCCCTCGGCGGCCTGTCCGACCGGTGGGGGCGGCGCCGGGTGATCCGGTTGGGATGGCTCCTCTACGCCGCCGTGTACGCCGGCCTGGCGGCGGCGCCGGGCCCGCTGGCCCTGTGGGCACTGGTGCTGGCCTACGGGGTGTACTACGGGCTCACGGAGGGAGTGGAGCGCGCGCTGGTGGCGGACCTGGTGCCGTCGCAAGCGCGGTCCACCGCCTACGGGTGGTTCCACACAGCGGTCGGACTGACCGCGCTCCCCGCCAGCCTGCTGGCGGGCGCCCTGTGGCAAGCGCGCGGGCCGGCCTGGGCCTTCGGCTTGGGGGCCGCCCTGTCGGTGGCCGCCGCCGCGCTCCTCCCGCTGGCCCTGCGGCCCCCCGGGGCCAACTGAGTTCTTACCCCCAATGCTGTTCACTTATAGGGGGGACACGACCTCGGCCTTCGAGCAAATCCCCCCATCCCCGCTTTGCCAGAAATCCCCCCTCCACCCCCCTTTGGCAAAGGGGGGGACGGGGGGATTTCCAAGAGGGGCGAGGTGAGAATTTCGCCTGGGTGACAGCTCAACTGAACAGCGCTGGGGCTAACGGGCGGTCCGCCCACATCAGGAGGGATGAGGTGGCCTTGGCAATCGGCCGGATGCATACTATCATGACACCGAGGTTTGGAGGTTCGCTGCCCGCCGGCCCATGCTTCCCGGGCGGCGTGTGCGCGTCCGGGGATTTGTTCCCGCGCTGTTTCGGCGGACCCGCGCCAAGGAGAGCGATCATGGCTGGCATCCCGGGGAACCCGTTGGGCTACGCCCGCGACATCGCCGCGGGAGACGCCCCCTTCACGGCCATCCAGCTCAAGAAGATGACGGAGGAGGAACTGCAGAAGGTTTTCGCCAACCTCCATGTCGTCCTTCGCGAGACGCGCACCACCGCCGTGGCCGACCGGGATATCGACGGCATGCGCCGCCGGTCGCAAAGGCTCCAGCGCCTTAACGCCGCCATCCTGCTCCTCGAGACCCACGCCAAGAAGCTGCACATCGTCCTCGGATAGCCTGACGGCCGGCTGCGGCACGTCGAGGCGGGGACGCCGCGACGCGGGCGGCCCCCGCTCACCCGCCCGCCGCGTCCCCCAACAGGACGCTGAAAACCCTCGTCTTGCCCAGGCTGCTCAAAAAGGTCCAGGTGCAAGGCGGCGCGCGGGTTCCGCATTCCGCAATCCGTCCTTCGACGGGCTTCGTCGTGAGCTCAGCCGAACGGCTCAGGACGTGCTGAGCTTGTCGAAGCACGCATTCCGCAATGGAGAGGTGGACCTTTTTCAGCAGCCTGCTGAGCTTCGGCGTCAGGCGTCGGGGCCCGAGCGGGGGCGCGGCGCGGGCGCCGGGGTGACGCGGAAGATGGCGTCGGTGGTGGCGAGGACCAGGCCCCCGGTGGGATCGAAGGCCAGGCCCACCAGGTTCTCCGCGGCCACGACCCAGGTGAAGGTCTCGCCGTCCAGACGCAGAACGCCCCGGGCGGTGCCGCGGATGGCCACCACGTGGAGGCGGCCGGCGGCGTCGAAGGCGAGGCCCTGGGGTCGGGCCAGCCCCCGGGCGATGATGCCCACCCGCCCCCCAGGCTCGATACGGTAGATGGGATCGTCGTTGGAGAGGCTGGGGGCCGTGACGTAGAGGCATGCGTCGGGCCCCCAGGCCAGGTGGAAGGCCGCCACGCTGGGGGACAGCTCCGCGAGCCGGGTGATGCCGCCGGCCGCGTCCACCCGGTGGATGGGGCCCGAGCGGTCCCCCACGTATAGGTTCCCCTCCGGGTCGAAGGCGATCCCGGTGGCCACGCCCAGGTCCTGAGCCACGACCTCCAGCCCGCCCCCGGACAGCACGCGATACACCGTGCCCTCGGCCCGGGAGGACACCACCAGGTGCCCCTGGCGATCGAAGGCGAGCCCCGTAGGATTCTGGATGTCCGCCGGCAGCGGGGTGGATCCGCCCTCGTCCGTCACCGTGAACAGGGAGACGGGGACCTGCTGCCCCCTCCGCCCGCTCAACGTGGTGTAAATGGTGCCCCCGGCGTCCACGGCGGGGTTCGCCACCGGGTTGAGGTCTCCCGCCAGACGCTTCCCCACGGAGAGTTGTGGGCCGGTGATGAGCCCATCGCCCTCGCCCAGGGTCACCGGCCCGGGGACCGCATCGGCCGGGATCGGCGCGATGATCCGTGTCCCCGAGGCGAAGAGCGGCCGGGTGGGTACGCCGGCCACCTGGACGATGGGCGGCTCCCCGCCCGCCCCCGCCAGCCCCTCGCCCTCGATGAACACCCGCCCGCCCTCGATGCCGGCGCCGGGCACGATGCGGTGAATGCGCGGTTGGTCAGCCATCGCGTCCCTTCGCGCCCCTCGGCGCTCACGCCGTGGGGGCCGGGGGCCGGAGGCCGGGGGTCGGGGACGGCTGCCGCCCGCCACCCCAGGCCCCCGACCCCCGCTGTCAGTTGAAGCGCACCGCGTCCCGGGTCATGCGGCGGAGGAGTTGGCCCAGCGCGGCCGCCACGTCCAGCTCCTCCAAGAGCGCCTGGCGGTCGTCCGGGCCCAGGCCCGGGTAGGCGGAGGCGGCGAAGTAGAGGATATCCACCGGGCTGGCCAATAGCGCCAGGTGCGCCAGGAGCTGCGCGCCCTGGGCCGGCTGGGCCGCCAGCAGGGCCCGGAACCGCTCGGCCACGCGGCGCGCCAGGTCCCGCGCCGCCTCCCCGTCGCCCCCCGCGTCCTCCAGCATCTCCACGGCGGCCACGCGGTAGGGCCAGTCCTGCAGGGTGCCGCCGATCCGCACCTTGGCGACGCCGCGCACCACGATGTCGTACCCGCCGCCCGGCAGCCGCACCGCCTGTGCGATCCGCCCCATCCCCGCCACGTGGTGCGGCTCGGGCGCCTCGCCCCGCTCCCACCCCGGTTTGAGCAGGGGGATGGCCAGCAGGCGGTTCCCCTCCAGGCACGCGGCCGTCATCTTCTTGTACCGGTCCTCGAAGATGTGCAGCGGCAGTGCCATGTTGGGGAACAGCACGACGCTGGGCAGGGGGAAGATGGGCAGCGTCTCCGGCGGCTGCGACGCGTCCACGTACTCGAAGGGCGCGCCGCCGGTCATCCCACGCCCGCGAGGCGGCGGAGGGCGGCGAGGTTCCGCCGGTCCGTGCGCCGGAAGTCGGGTTCCTTGGGGGTTTCCAGCAGCATGGGCACGCCGCGCCAGGCGGAATCCCGCACGAAATGGCGGAACCCTGAAGGCCCGATGTGTCCCCGCCCGATGTGCTCGTGGCGATCCACCCGGCTGCCGAGACCCTTCTTGGAGTCGTTCATGTGGATGGCCCGCACCAGGCCGAGCCCCAGGGTGGCGTCCAGCGCGCTGCGGAGGGCGTGGTAGGCCGCGGGTGTCCGAAAGTCGTACCCGGCGGCGAAGAGGTGACACGTGTCCAGGCACACCCCGATGCGCCGGCGCATCGGGGCGGGTACGGCGGCCCGGATGGTGGCGAGTTGTTCGAAGCGCCACCCGAGGCTGGTGCCCTGGCCGGCCGTGGCCTCCAGCAGCACCATGGGGCCCGGCACGGCGGCCAGGGCCGCCGCCAGCGCCTCGGCCACGCGTCGGATGCCCTCGGCCTCGCCGGCCCCCCCGTGGGCGCCGGGATGCGTGACCAGGAAGGGGATGGCGAGGGTGGCGCAGCGCTCCAGTTCCACGATGAAGGCGGCTAGCGATTTCTTCCACAGGGGCCGGCGCCGGGCCGCCAGGTTGATGAGATACCCGTCGTGCGCCACCACGGGCCCGATCCCGGTCTCCGCGATCAGGCGCCGGAAGGCCTCCACTTCGCCGTCGCGGAAGGGGGCGGCGCGCCACTGGTTGTTGTTCTTGGTGAACACTTGGAGCGCATCGCAGCCCACCAGGCGGGCCCGCAGGACCGCCTGGTCCATCCCCCCCGCGATGGACATGTGGGCCCCGAAGAGCCACCGCCTCCCGCGGCGCGTCCGATCCGGTGCATCCCCATTCGTCACAGCCATGGCGGTGCACACCTCGGCTGAACGAGTCCCTGAAAATTCCATTGCCGCGCAGGCTGCTCAAAAAGGTCCAGATGCAAGGCGGCGCGCGACGGGCCGAGTGAGGCGTACTCCGGGTACGCCGCAGCGAGCGCCCGAGCGCGCCAACGCCGCAGGTGGGCCTTTTTCAGCAGCCTGCTACATCAGCGTGAGGGGCCGGAGGACGGCCTCGCTCATCCACGCATGCGGGGGCTGCGTGACCATGGCCAGGGCGGCCGCCGCCACGTCCGCCGGCTGCAGGGGGTTTTTCGACCGGCCGGGCCGGCCGGCCGGGGAGCCCTCGCCGAACCCCGTGGCCACCGAGCCCGGGGCCAGCACCATGACCTTGATCCGGTGCTCACGCACCTCCGAGGCCAGCGCCTCGCTGAACGCCATGAGGCCTGCCTTGGAGGCCGAGTAGGCCGCCAGGTTCGCCAGGCCCCCCCGCCCCGCGCCCGAGGCCACGTTCAGGATCTGCCCGGCGCCCTGGCGGAGCATGGCGGGGAGCACGGCCCGCGCGAAGAGGAAAGGGCCGGTGAGGTTCGTGCGCAGCGTGCGCTCCCAGTCGGCAAGCGCGAACCCCTGTACCGGGCCCCACACGCCGATGCCTGCGTTGTTCACCAGAATGTCCACCCGGCCGAAGGCGGCCAGGGCCCGCTCCACCGCGGCCCCCACCTGCCGCTCCTCCTGCACGTCCGCCGGAAAGGCCTCGGCCCGCCCGCCGGCCGCGCGGATAGCCTCCGCCGCATCATCCAGCGGCCCGGCGGCCCGCCCCACCAAGGCCAGGGCCGCCCCGGCCCCCGCGAAGGCCTCCGCGATGGCCCGGCCGATGCCACGGCCGGCGCCCGTGATGAGCGCCACCTGGCCGCGGAGGGGTTGCGCCGGGGGGTCAGGCGTGGGGGTCATGGGGGCGCCTCAGGGCCCTGCCATGGCACGCGCCCGTGTGGCGGACCTCGGTGGCACCCTGATCACTCAGTCGCTGGCCATGGCGGCGGCCGGTGGCACGCATTGAAACG
>DASPOZ010000477.1:0-5580 GCA_035625755.1 Candidatus Sulfotelmatobacter sp. | reverse complement strand
GGAGATCTCGTAGGCTCGGGTGAGTTTGTGGCCCTGGCCGTTCGCCGTCCGTTTCATGTCGTATCCTCCCCGCGTGCTACCCCCGACGCCAGACGCCAGACGCCGCCGCGGTCCTCAAGGCCGGCCTTGCCCCCCGCCTTCGCCGACGTGGAGCACCGGGCGCCTGCCCAGCACCCCCCGTGTCGTGCCATGGTGGGAAAACACCCTGCCGCGTCCGGCCGCAGGCGGCCTTCGTCCGGGACAACTCGGCCTTCGCTGGTGCCACGGACCACGGGGGCTTGCCCGACGGCATTGGTGAAAACGCGACACCCTGTGGTGATGTACCCCTTTAGTGGCACGAATGCAGCGTCTTCCCGAGCAAAACCCATGCCCAACGTGCCGACACGTCACGGGCCGCAACCCTCCGAATCCGAACGATTGTCCTGACTGCGCCGATGGGCTGGTCCGCTCCGCTGGGCCCAGAGACGAGGCCATGCGGCCACATAGCGGGACGCCGTCGCCCCAATGTGCACGAATTGCATTCGCGCTGGAAAGCTCGCGCAGTTCCTGCGCGCCAGTGGCCGAGCAGGCAATACGGGGGACAGCGACCCTCCCCGCAGGCCCATCGCCCCGAGGCGCCAGCCCGGATTCATCGCGAAGGTCTTCGCGAATAATCCAGGAGTGTCCAATGATCAGTTACCAATGTCCAATTGCGCAACCGGTACGCCCTACGGTCAGTAACATGATGCCTTCCGCACCGCTCGCCATTGGCAACTGGAAGGCCATGGTCTTGCCTGATCTGCAGCGCCTGGGCCCCCGCCGCCGCTGCTTCGCCCTGTGCTGGGCGAGGCCTCTGAACTATCGCGCCTAGGCATGCCGGTGCGAATACACTTCAGTTCAATACGCCCCGCAGGGTTACCGCGCGGTGCCCTCAGGCGTCGGGCGGCCAGCCAGGAAGTCCTCGATCTCCGCCTGGCTCTGCGCCACCACCTTGGCGGCGGCAGCCTCGAGCAACTGCCGGTCGCACTCCGAGGCGATCACGAAGCGGGTCGGGATCTCGGCGATGCGGTCCACCACGGCCTGGGGGGAACTCAGCGGGGGGGTCTCGGCGCGGCAGGCCTCCGGCAGGTCGCTCAGATCGTCCTTCCATCGCGCGTCGGTGTGGCGCAGGAAGACAACGCGCAGGGTCTGGTTGTCGGGAAAGACCCCCTCGATCTGCAGGCTGCGGAAGAACAGCGCCGCATACGCCGTGGCGCGCTCTTCCATGATGCCGGGGATGCGGGAGAAGTCGTAGCTGAAGAGAGTCCAGGGCTCCGCGCGCCGACCGAGGAGCCGATAGCCCACCGAGAAGGGGTAGGAGCTGTCGAACGAGAGGATCAGGGCGCGCCGCGCCTTCCCCTGCTGCATTTGCTTCAGGAGCACGAACATCAGCGACTCGGTCCCGGAATTCTCGTACAGCCCGCCATCACCGGTGTGCCAGTACGTCTCCTCCTGGCCCGCCCGGAAGGTGATCGGCCCGACCAGCGGGGGGAACGACGCCGAGCCGGAAACGGCCCCCGCCACCTGCAGCGGGCAGGGGTCAATGTGAAGGTCGAGGGGGGTCACCGCCTGCAGCGACTCCCAACGACGCACGAGGATCGGGGGGTACTCGGCGGTCTGCCCCCGCTGGGCCGCGGCGGCCCGCAGGTCCTGGAAGAAATCGTAGCGCCCGGCATCGGGGGGCAGCGTGGTGAGGGTGAGCCGCCGGCCGTTGTTGTAGAGCGTGGTATTGACGATCAGGTGCGGGCTGTCCCCTCGCGCCTCCCGCTGGGCCAGGTCCCCGAACGTGCCCCGGCCCAGCAGGCGTTCGGCGAGGATCTCGGCGAGGGAACGCGCCGCCAGGGCCGAGTTGAGGATCCAGCGAAAGCTCCCGAGCTGGCGCCAGATGAGCGCGCTCTCGAAGTCCTGGTTCAGTTTCTCCTTGAAGCCGGCGAAGAAGGTCTGATATGCCTCCGTCAACGCCCCGTCCGGCGTGAGCACCGGCGTCTCGCGCGGGGGCTTATGCAGGCCGTAATAGGCCGCCGAGAGGCTGCCCCCGGAGACGCTGGAGACGTACGCCACCTGCTCCAATACGGAGCGCCCGCCGGGCTCGCGCACCCGGGCCAGCGCCTCCAGGCCCGCCGCACCAAAGAGGGCAGCCCGGCTCCCCCCGCCCGAGAGGGCCACGGCCACCAGCAGGTCACGCTCGGGGGGCGGGGTGATGCAAGTTGCCGTGTCAGGGCCCGACCGGGGGAGGTTCAGTGCCACGGCCGAGGCGCAGCCCGCCAGGAAGAGCGCGCACGCCAGCACCACCGCGGCCTGCCGCCCCGCCGGCCGCCTCAGCGGCTTCTTCCGAGGCCTCATCATGTCCGTTCCCCCCGCGCCGTGGCCCCCACTCGGAGGTTGTTGAAAAAACACGTCTTCTGCGGGCTGCTCAAAAAGGTCCAAATGCAAGGCGGCGCGCGACGGGCCGAGTGAGGCGTACTCCGGGTACGCCGCAGCGAGCGCGCGAGCGCGCCACCGCCCCACCTGCTGCCGCCGAGGCAGCGGGGAGAGATGTTGGGCCTTTTTCAGCAGCCTGCTAGCGGCGGCGCGGTCACGGCACGGTGCATGCCCCCTCAAGAACCGTGCCGCCGTCGGCCTCGGCCACGGTGGCCGCCATCTGGCCGGACTGCTCGTCGATGGCGAGGCCCCACACCTTTCCACTCTGGATGCCCTGCAGCATGAGCCGGCCGCCCTCCCGCTGGACGTTGGCGATAGGCGAAGACCGCGCGCCGTCGAGCGAGCTCAGCAGGCGCTGCGGAACGTTGACCCGCCAGAAGACCGGGATATCTTCACCCACGGCCCTGCGCTCGCACTCGCCACCACCTGGGCACTCGAACACCGACGTGAGCGCGCAGAGCATGGGCGCGGACCCATCCAGCGGGGCGGCGGCGAGCATCGAAGGCAGCAACCCGAGCCAGACACACGCACCGATCACGAGAACCCTTCGCATGGAAACCCCCTTCTCATTGCGGACAGCCAAATCCCTCATTCACGGTTGGGAGTGGGTCAGCGCACGGTGTAGCCGCGGGCCTCCAGGCACGCCCCCAGGGCCCGGTTGTACGCCGACTGGCCCTGGGCCACGGCCGCCTGCTGCTGCTGGGCGTACTGCTGCTGGGCGTAAGCGTCCTGCCGCTGCTGGTCCCTCCGGCGCATGCCGCCGATGAGCGCCCCCGTGGCCGCGCCGATGGCCGCGCCCTTGCCCGCGTCGCCCCCGATGGCGCCGCCCACGGCCCCGATGGCCGCGCCCCGCGCGCCGCCGCGCACCACACCGCCCTGGGGCGGCCCCGAAGACGGGGGTGGAGGCCCGGCCACCTGCGGGTTGGCGGGGTTGAAGCCGGTCTGCTGAATGGCCCAGGCGTTGCACTCGCCCTGGTCCTTCTGTTGCTGCTGCGGGCTCTGGCCCTTGCCGGGGTAGACGAAGCCCTGTGCCAGGGCGGGCACCGCCGCCACGGCCAGCGCCACGAAGCCCAACACGGCGCCGGAAAGTCTCGCCTTCCATCGTCTCATCGCTTCCTCCTCGGGCCCTTCGGGCCCCACACCGAAATCGCTCCCGTCCCCTTTCCCGAAGCAGCAGGCGGCGGGGCCTATCGCTCAGTCGCCCCATCGCCGCGTCGCTGCGTCCCCGCACCACTTTCAGTAACCCTCAGGCGCAACGGCACGACAGCCCTACTTCACCCTGACGAAGACCACGTGAAAGTTTTCCCGCATGGTTGCCTGGAAATAGATCCCCTCGAGCCGATCGCGCGTCGCATCATAGGTCAGCGTGTACGTGCTGCCGGGATAGCCCGGGGCGCGGAGCTCGACGAAGACCTTCAGCGTGGATCCCTCGCGTTTCGCTTCGGCCCTGGCGACGTTGATCGGCCGCGGGTTGAGATATGCCGCATCGATCGTGCCGTTGGCACCGACGCCACGGATATCGAGGATGTACCCGCCGTCGGGCCGGAGCCAGCGACCGCTCAGCACGTGAAAACCGGCGCCATCGGCGGTCGCTACCGGCTGGCCCCCGGGGGCGGCCAGAAGCGGCAGAAGCGACCCCAGACCACCCGGCAGTCCGCCTCGAAAAGCGGCCACTGCCACCACGAGCGCCACCGCCAAGGCGACCGCCACGGTAAGAATCCACGCGCGTCGCGTGCCCGGCTCGCCGGGACGCTCTCGCCTTGCCTGCTTCCGGCGGCTGGACCTGCCCATAGTCCCTCGAACAGGCTGCTGAAAAAGGCCCGACAGCTTTTTCCCGCCGCCGACGGACATGTGACGGTGGCGCAGCCACGGCCCCATGCTTCCCCGAGGTACCGCCCAGGCCCTGTTCGACGAGCAGCGCCAGGGACGCCCCCGGCTTTGCTCGGCGGGCGCGGAATTGTAACACTGGCCCCCGAAGGGAGACTTCGATTCGGCAGCAAGGAAATGCTGTTTCTATTTATTGATCCTGCTGATCTTGGACCCTTGCAGGCCGAGCCCGGCCATCAGTCCCTTCTGGCCGAAGAAGAACGCGTAGATGTCGGACTGCAGCGTGGTGGTCGTCATGGACCGAGCCATGCCCTCGTCCACGACCACGATGCTCGGGCCGGTACCGATCTCCCATCCGCCGCTCTTGTCGATATACTTCAGCGCGGAGTCCGTCATGAAGAACAGCGCGTACCCGAACGACTGGGCGCCGGCCTGCAGGCCGTACGAGGCGGCGACCGTGTTATAGTAGGCGACCGTCTTGCTGCCCCTGCGCAGGGCGCCCTCGCCGTATTGCCCGCCGACGATGAACCCGGCCTTGACGATCGTCGGAAAGACGAGGATGCCTTTTGCCTTCGCCCCGAGCTCCTTCGCGCGGGGGGTCCCCGCGTAGAGCGCCTCCAAGGCCGCGGCGGCGTCCCGGCCGAGCTCCGCCCCGGAGGCCGCCATCACCGCGCGCGGCCCCATGAAGGGCATGGCCACCATCGCCAGCACGAGTACTGCTCCCAGCATTCGATCGCACTTGCGCATGAATCCTTCCTCCTCCCCTCACCGGCCGTGTCCCCTCGTGCCCATCCCGCGCAGGAACGGCGGCGCCGATCTCTCCGTTACTTGATGAGGGGAATCTTCCCCGCGAGCTCGTACCGGATGATCGCCTCGACCTTATTCTCGATCTGGAGGTAACGGGCCACCTTCTTCTCCGGCAACGCCCGGCGCAGCCTCGGGAGGTAGGACTGCCTGAGCTTGACCCGATCACCCTCGATGGCCAGGTACTCCCCGAGGAGCTTCTTGGCCGTCTCGTCGGTCATCGCCTCGTAGTCCTTGGCGAAATCCTCGATCAGCACCAGCGTGCGCCCGTTCAGGAGTCCGAGGTCCTTCTGATAGCTCTCATAGACGGGCCAGAAGGCCTGCGCTTCCTTCTCGGTCAGGTCCATGTTGGTCGCGACCAGCAGCTTCTTGTCGGCCTGGATCTTCTCGCGGAAGATCTGCATGGTGTCCGCCGGCTTTTCCTGGGCCAGCGCCGGCAAGGCCGGCACACACAAGAGCAGGATGACGGCAGCGCGGCGAATGCGCATCGGACCCTCTCCTTCTTCGGCG
>DASPOZ010000476.1:0-3177 GCA_035625755.1 Candidatus Sulfotelmatobacter sp. | reverse complement strand
GGAGGGCGTGACGCACGCGGTGGAGGAGGCGGCCGCCGAAGCCGCCGCGGGTGGATACGGGGATGCATCGCGGGTATAGCCCCTACGGGTGGCGGGCCCGGGTCGGCCTGATCCTGCCCTCGCTGAACGTCACCATGGAGCCTGAGATGGCCCGGCTGATGCCCCTCGGCGTCTCGATCCATGCGGCCCGGGTGATGACGCAGGGCAAGATGACTCCCGACTCGTACCGCGAGATGGCGGCCGATGTGGAGCGGGCCGCCGATCTGCTGGAGACAGCGGACGTGGACATCGTGGCCTACGCCTGCACCTCGGGATCCATCGTGGAGGACGAGGAGCCCATCCTGGAGCGGATCCGGCAGGCCACGGGGGCGCCGGCGGTGGCCACGGCGCCGGCCGTGGTGGAAGCCCTGCGCCGGCTCAACGTCTCGGCGGTGGCCGTGGCCACCCCCTACGTGGAGTTCGTGAACGAAGCCGAGCGGAAGTACCTGGAGGTGCGCGGGTTCAGGGTGACGGCCATCAAGGGCCTGTTGCTGGGGAAGACGGCGGAGGACCGGCGGGCCATCGGCAAGCAGCCGGCCGAGGTGGCCTTCCGCCTGGCCCGCGAGGTGGATTCGCCGGAAGCCCAGGGCATCTTCATCAGTTGCACGAACTTCGCCACGCTGCCGATCATCGCGCTGCTGGAGCGGGATGCGGGGAAGCCGGTGGTGACCAGCGTGCAGGCCACCGCCTGGGCCCTGCTGCGCGCCCTGAGCATCCGCGACCAAATCCCGGGTTACGGTGTCCTGCTGGAGCACCACTAACCGCCAAGGCGCCAAGGTCATTTTCCTCCGCCCGCCCCGAGGAGGGGCGAGGGGAAGGGGTGCGCCCTCACTGAATTTCCCCTGAACACTCGAACGGTCGAACCGTCGTACGCCTTTTCAGGAGCCCGGAGGGACCGTTGGCTCAGGACCGGATGCAGTTCGGGGTGAACGTGAACACGCGGTGGCCGGTGATCTTCGCCGGGGAGACGGCGGGTCGGCGCATGCTGGACTTCGCCGAGGCCATCGAGGCGGCCGGCGCCTACGAGTACATCGTGGCCGGGGACAACTTCCTCTCCACCCCGCGCTACGAGTGCCTCACCACGCTGGCCGCCGTGGCCGCGCGGACCCGCCGGGCGAAGATCGCCAGCGCCTGTCTCATCTCGCCGCTGCGGCACTCGGCCTGGCTGGCCCTGGCCTGGGCCACCATCGATCAGTTGAGCGGCGGGCGCAGCGTGCTGAACATCTGCGTGGGGGGCGTGCGGGCCGGGTCCACCGGGGTGCCCTTTGAGGTCCAGTACCAGGCGGTGGGGCTGCCGCACACGCGGCGCGGGGAGGTGCTGGAGGACCAGATCCATTTCCTGCGCAAGGCCTGGACCGAGGACGTGGTCACCCACCGGAGCGACTTCATCCACCTGGCCGGCGTGCCCCTGGCCCCCAAGCCGCTGCAGAAGCCCTATCCGCCCATCTGGGTGTCCAACAACCCCCAGCGGTTCGGTTTCAACACGCCCAGCATCGTGCGGGCCATGCGCCGCATCGCCCGCCTGGCCGACGGGTGGATGACGGCCGCAGCCGACGCCGCCGAGTACCGCACCGGCTGGGACCTGGTGCGGAAGCTGGCCGACGAGGAGCGGCGCGACTGGCGCCAGATCCTGCCGTCCTACCAGATGACGGTGGCCGTGGGCCCGGACCGCGCGGCGGCGCGGCGCGAGGCCAACGACTTCCTGAACCGGTACTACATCACGTCGTTCAAGAGCCTGGAGGAGTCGTACTGGGTGAAGGACGCCTTCGGCACGCCCGAGGACGTGATCGCCCGCATCAAAGCGCAGCAGGAGGCCGGGTGCCGCCTGGTGTGCCTGCGCTTCGCCGCGAAGGATCAGTTCGAGCAACTCGATCGGTTCACCCGTCTCGTCGTCCCGGCCTTCGGATAGCGGCGGCCCCGATGGCGAAGCCGGGACCCCTCGCCGTTGAGATCCTGAATGCCCTCGTGCGGCACGAGAACGCCACGCGAGACCAGGTGCGTCGCTTCATCGCCGAGGGCGTGCGCCCGCACCTCTCCGCCTCCCTCTTCGATCGCTACGAGCTGGATCCGGCGGGGAACCTGGTGGCCCTGAAGGGAGGCCACCGGGTGGACCTGCCGCCCCTCACCCTGCTGGCCTACGGGATGGACTTCCCGCCGTCCGACATGGTCGATCCCCACGAGCCCAGGATGGTGGACGGCGCGCCGCACGGCCAGGAGGGCCCGTGCATCTGGGGGCGGGGCAACTGCGAGCACCGGGGGGCGCTGGCGGCGCTGCTGGCTTCGGCCCGGATCTTCCTGGAGGAGCATCCGGGCCTCCGGCGCCCCCTGGCCCTCATCGTGTGCGTGGCGGGCGAGGAGGGAAGCCACGAGGCGGCGCGCGCGTTGTTCGAGGAGGCGCCGCTGCCGCTCGGCCCCACGCTGATCGTCCGCAACACGAGGAACCAGGTGTGCCTGGGGAACAAAGGCGGCCTCACGGTGGAGGTGACGGTGCATGGCCGGCCCGGCCACGCCAGCGACCCGGCCAGGGCTCGGAACGCCATCGAAGGCGCCCTGCGGGCGGTGGAGTTCGCCAGGGCCGAGGCCGCCGCCGCGCCGGCGGACCCGCACCTGGGCGGCGCGGCTCTCGTCCCCACGTTCATCGAGAGCACGCCCAGGGCCCACTCGGGCATCCCACATGGCTGCCGCCTGACCCTGGTGAGGCGCCTGCTCCCGGGTGAAGAGCCCGAGGCCGTGGCCATGGATTGGATGGAGCGCTGGTCCACCCTGGACGGTTTCCGGTTCGAGGCCGCCATCAGCGGCTTCCAGCACGCCGCCAAGGTGAACGGGAAGGGCGAGCTGGCCCAGGCGCTCCTGCGGGCCCTCCCGGAGGTGGGCGGCAGGGCGGAGACGTGCTACATGGGGGCGGCGCTGGATGCCGGCTACTTCGTGCGGCGGGGCGTGGAGGCCGTGTCCTTCGGCCCGGGCGACGCAAGCCTGGCCCACACCGCGCACGACATGGTCTCCATCGCCGAGCTGCAGGGGGCCGCCCGGACGTACCACCGCCTGATGGAGCTGATGCTGCTCGAGGGCCGGTCGCCGGGGGGATGACGCCTTAGCAGGCTGCTGAAACAGGCCCGGCATCTCTCCCCGCTGCCTCGG